>RFIF01000039.1 GCA_003695655.1 Cyanobacteria bacterium J069 | reverse complement strand
GAGCCAGGCCCTGCGAAAAATCACCGGCAACATCGGCAAAACGGGCTGTAGCGTCATCTTCCTCAACCAGCTCCGCCAAAAAATCGGCATTTCCTACGGCAACCCTGAAACCACAACGGGCGGCAACGCGCTCAAGTTCTATGCCTCAGTGCGCCTGGACATTCGCCGCATTCAAACCCTTAAGAAAGGCACCGAAGAATACGGCATTCGCGCCAAGGTAAAAGTCGCCAAAAACAAGGTCGCGCCCCCCTTCCGAATTGCAGAGTTTGACGTGATTTTTGGTCAGGGCATTTCCACCTTTGGCTGCTTGATGGACTTGGCAGAAGAGACAGGCGTGATCACCCGCAAGGGCGCGTGGTATAGCTATAACGGCGAAAACATCAGCCAGGGGCGCGACAACGGCATCAAGTACATGGAAGAAAACCCCGCCTTTGCCAAAGAGGTCGATCAACTGGTGCGGCAAAAGCTGGAAATGGGCGCAGTGGTGTCGGCCAATTCTGTAGTGCCGCCTGATGCAGAGGATGAAGACTACGATGGCGAACTCGAAGATGAGGCATAGCGCGTCTGGATAGGCTGACGGCGGATGTATTGGTGGTCGGGGGCGGCACAAGCGGCACGGCGGCGGCAATTCAGGCGGCGCGGCGGGGGGCGTCGGTGGTGTTGGTCAGCGAGTTTGCGTGGCTGGGGGGAATGCTGACCAGTGCGGGCGTGAGTGCGCCGGACGGCAATGAGCTGCGATCGCTCCAAACAGGGCTTTGGGGTGCATTTTTGCGATCGCTCTCGGCCCGGCAACCCGGCGGCTTAAACCACGCCTGGGTCAGCTTTTTTACCTATGATCCGGCCGTCGGAGCCGCCATTTTTACCGACTGGGTGCGATCGCTCCCCAACCTGCGGTGGATTGCCGGACAAACACCGCTGGAAGTGCTGAGAGCGGGCGATCGCGTGACGGGCGTGCGGTTTCAGGATTTCCTCGTCGAGGCCCAGCTCACCCTGGATGCCACCGAACTGGGTGACCTGCTGGCACTGGGTGACGTGCCCCACCGCTGGGGCTGGGAGTTTCAGTCGGAGTGGGGAGAACCCAGCGCGCCACTCCAGCCGACGGCAATGACCGAGCAATATCCGGTGCAAGCACCGACCTGGATAGCGGTGCTGCAAGACTTTGGCGAGGCGATCGCCCCCCCGATCCCGCCGCCGCCCAGCTACGACCCCGCCCGGTTTACGGGCGCATGGGACGGTTATGACCCGGAAGTCTTTCTCAACTATGGACGGCTGCCGGGCGATCGCTTCATGCTCAACTGGCCCCAGTGTGGCAACGACTATGGCAAAGACTTGCACCGCTTGGTGCAGTCCCCCACGGCGCGGCGCGAGTTTGAGCAGGAGGCACGGCACTATGCCCAGGGCTTTGCCCATTTCCTCCAGACCACGCTGGGGCAGCGCTATGGGCTAGCCGCAGACACTTTTCCCACAGCACCCAGCAGCCTGGGCGGCGGAGCCTTTGCGCTGCATCCTTATTACCGTGAGAGTCGGCGGCTGCGCGGCCAGGCGATCGCCACAGAGCCAGATATTCTGCCGCTGCCGGGAGGACAGGTGGCCGCACTGCCCGTCAATGCTCAAGGAGAACCCACGGCGATCGCCCTCGGCAACTATCCCAACGATCATCACTACCCCGGCTATCAATTTCCGCTACATCCCAAGTCGCTGCGCTGGGGCGGCCGCTGGACGGGAACGCTGTTTGCCTTGCCCTACGGCTGCCTGGTGCCAGAGGCGATCGCCGGGCTGCTAGTGTGTGAGAAAAATATCTCGGTGTCGCACATGGCCAACGGCGCGACTCGCTTGCAGCCCGTGGTGCTGGGGCTGGGGCAGGCGGCGGGCATGGCGGCGGCGCTGTGTATTGAGCAGGGCTGTATGCCGCAAGATCTGTCTGTGCGCGACTTGCAGATGGCGCTGCTGCAAGACCCGATCGCCCCGGCTGCGATGGTGCCGCTGTATAACCTGCCGCCAGTCCATCCCGACTGGCAACACTGGCAGCAATATTATCTCGACCACCCCGACCAGTATCCAGCAGATGGCAACGTCCCGGATTTGAAACCGTTGGCGCTGGCAGAGATGGGGCGATCGCCAGCCAGCACGCCCCCTGCCTCTTCCCCCGGAGTTGCCCAAACATTCCACGGCGTGATCCAGCGTCCAGAACGCCAGTCTTACACCATCACCCTGATTACCCCCTCCCGCTTTTTGCCACCCAATGCCCCATCGTTCTCCCTGGTAACGCTGGATGCCGAAGTTGATACACAACTTCAACATATACACACGCCTCAGCCAGCGGTTCTTGTAGGGGAAGTAAACCTCTCCGGGCACTGGTTGTTAGCAGAAAAAGTAACTCTTTTAACGAGTTTTCCTGATCAGTTTGTGGAGTCTCCGTAACAGAGAGTAGAAACCTTTACACGGATGCTCTCATGCTGACGGCTAACTTGTTAATTCTGTTTGTGGCGCTGCCAGCGCTGGTGAGCAGCTTGGCTGGGGAAGACCTCACGTCAATGTATGTCGCCTGGTCTGCCTCAGATCAAATGGCTATAGCGCAAGGCACATCGCCCGCAGGCGAACAGTTTCACCGGGGCAGCGGTCGTTGTTCAACAGCCACCTGTTCCTAGAAATTTGTCTGTTCAATAAGCAGTGATGTGCCGCTTTGCGAGTCCGCATTTCTGCTGAGGTGCCTTAACAGTTTCTAGACCAAAGATTCAGTTCGTCAATCAATTCGATGCTTCTAAACTGAAAGAAGATGAATCTTTAAAGTCGAATATTGAAAACTAAATAACCCATTCAAGATCCAAACTAAATATCCAAATCGACCGCTTCAAAATTGCCCCCTTGACCCAGACTCTGCAAACGAGATAATGCTCAAACTATGGCAGAAATCTGGTTTGGTCAGGAGTCCGTTCACAAGTTTATTCCGCTCTCATGGCATGATTTCCACCTGTATTGAGCGATCGCCCGCCGCCTGCCTGCTCGAATTGCTCTGCAAAACAGGAAACCTAAAACGGGGAACCTATAGAAAGGCGATCGCGACAAGGTTTGCAAGAGCTGTCTACCTGCCTTGCAAACCTTGCAAACCCCAGCTTTGAACGGCCAAAGGTCTGTTCAGAACTTAGCGATATAGTTTAAGCTAGGGGTATTTTCGGAAAGACTGTACGTCGCCAATTGTACAGGCTGCCATCATTCTGCTACCCACTTATTGCAACGGCTCTTCTTAACGAAATGACTACTGATTTGGATCTGATCAAGCGCCTAAGTCCGAGTGCGATGGATCAGATCATGCTCTACCTGGCGTTTAGCGCGATGCGAACGGGCGGACATCGCCACGGGGCATTCCTGGACGCAGCCGCTACCGCTGCCAAATGTGCGATCTATATGACCTATCTGGAGCAGGATCAAAACCTGCGGATGACGGGGCACTTACACCACATTGAGCCAAAACGAGTCAAGGTTATTGTCGAAGAGGTGCGCCAGGCGCTCACCGAGGGCAAGCTGCTGAAGATGTTAGGCTCCCAAGAGCCGCGCTATTTGATTCAGTTGCCCTATGTGTGGATGGAACATTTTCCCTGGCAACCAGGGCGATCGCGCATTGCGGGCAGCAGCCTGACCATGGAAGAAAAGCGTCAGATCGAGGAGAAACTGCCGCCCAACCTGCCCGACGCGCAGCTAGTTAACTCGTTCCAGTTCATGGACATCATCGAGTTTCTGCATGAGCGATCGCAGGAAGACTTGCCCGAAGACCGTCGCTTGCCCATGAGCGAAGCCCTGTCGGAGCACATCAAGCGCCGACTGCTCTACTCCGGCACGGTGACGCGGGTCGATTCGCCCTGGGGAATGCCATTTTATGCCCTCACCCGCTCATTCTATTCACCCGCCGACCGCGAAGAGCGTACTTACATCATGGTGGAAGATACCGCCCGGTATTTTCGCCTGATGCGCGACTGGGCGGAGTATCAACCCCGCGTGCTGCGCGTTTTAGAAGAGTTGGACATTCCCGCAGATCGGATTGAAGACGCGCTGGCGGATCTAGATCAGGTGCTGCGCGATTGGGGCGATCGCTACCACAAGGAAGGCGGCGTGCCGTTCGTCGTGCAGATGGCCGTCGGCCCCAAAGACGAAGAAGAAGCGTGATTAGGGATCAGGGGTCGGGGGTCAGGTTTCAGGGATCGGCGAACATGGCTGAATCACGGCTAAATCTATGCTGCTGGGCAGCCTGCTCATAAACTGGACTTCTCATTTCTAAGTGCATTGTAGTGAAGTGCATTAGACCTGTAGAGCAATTAACCTAACCGCCTGATTCCTTACCCCCAACCCCTAACCCCTAATCTGCTAGACGATGAAGTGAGTGGTGTCCTCCTGAGTCGCCTGGCGACTTTTGGCGTCAAAATATAAATCTTCTAGGGAAATGCTGTGGAGCACATCTCGCAGCTTGTCGTGCAGCCGGTGCCACAGGGTCAGCGTCACCCAATCCTCTGCTTGCTCTGCATCGAGGCTGTGACGCGGCAGCGGATCGACCTGTTCACCGACCGCTTCCAGGATTTGTCCCAGGGAAATTTGGGCGGGCGATCGCGCCAATTGGTAGCCCCCCTGCACACCCCGCACCGACTTGACCAGACCCGCCTGCCGCAGCTCGATCAGCAGCTTTTCTAAATAGGGCGCAGGGAGCTGTTGCCGAGTGGCGATCGCCCGCACCGAGGCCGGCCCCCCGCCCGGTTGCAACGTGAGATCCAGCATGGCTTTGACGCTGTAATGTCCGCGAGTCGTGAGTTTCATAGAGAGGCGGAGGGCAGGGGTCAGGGATCAGGGGTTAGGGGTCAGCTTCGTTCTTCGTTCTTCGTTCTTCGTTCTTCGTTCTTCGTTCTTCGTTCTTCGTTCTTCGTTCTTCGTTCTTCGTTCTTCGTTCTTC
>RFIF01000397.1 GCA_003695655.1 Cyanobacteria bacterium J069 | reverse complement strand
GCTTTACAAAGACGACGGCAAGTGGTGGAACAAAGACTATGTGAAGTGGGTTCCCGGCGCTATCCAGCAAAGCGCCGACCTCCGCGCCACCATTTGCTGCGACTTGATGCAGCGCCAGCCCTGGGACTTGTTTCTCACCGTTTTTGGAGACATTCATGCGGCTGGTCATGACTTATACGATCAGAGCCAGCCCGATCACCCCCTTTATCCCCACAGAAATAAAGTAGCCGCAGTCCCCAATCCTTTACTTAAGGCATATCAAGAAATTGACGAGGCCGTTGGCAAGATGATCGACAGCCTGCCAGAGAATGCCTATCTGCTGTTTTTCTCGGTGCATGGCATGGCTCCAAACCATACCGATGTGCTGAGCATGTTCACCATTGCGGAACTGCTGTATCGATTCAGCTTTCCGGGGCAAGTGGCGATGGCGTCTGGCAAAGTCGGGACAACACCTCCTGCTTCGGTGGTCAAGCCAATTCGCAAAGGCTGGGGCGGCGAAATTTGGCGAACCATGCGGGCAAATCCCCTGCAAAAACTGATCAATACCTGGGCACCCAAGCGCTTTGTCCGCTCCCAGCGCAAAGGCCTGCTGTCACCCTACGAACTCAAGCAAAACGAGGTGGCGATGGACTGGTCGCCGACGATGCTGTATTCCGGTGCCTGGTCTGAGATGAAGGCTTTCGCCATTCCCGCTTTTGCCAATGGGCATGTGCGGATTAATCTCCAGGGACGGGAGCGAGAGGGAATTGTGCCGCCTGCCGAGTACGATGCGCTGTGCGAAGAGCTGTCGCAGGTGTTCTATCGACTCAAGGACGCCAGAACGGGGAAACCGATGGTGAAGCAGGTGGTGCGGACGCGCCAGTCGCCGCTGGAAGATCAGGAAAATTCCCGCTTGCCGATGGCTGATTTGGTGGTGGTGTGGCATGAAATTCCGACTGATGTGGTGGATAGCCCTGATTTTGGGCGAATTGGCCCGGTCACGCTGAATCGGCCGGGGGGACATCGGCCCAGGGGCTTTTTGCTGGCGCAGGGGCCGGGCATCGAAGCTGGTTCCGACCTGCCGGAAGGCGAAGCCGTGGATTTGGCACCCACCATCTTGAGTTTGCTAGAAGCGCCGATTCCCGGACACTATGACGGCAAACCGCTGGTGCGAGTTTCGACTGCGCCGCTGGTGTAGGGCGATCGCCCCTTACCCCAGCAATCTCGGTGCGAGCGATCGCTCAGCGCGTTTCATCAAGCTGGCTTTTCCAATTCAAACGCGGGTTCAAACTTTGAGGTTGGAAAGCCAGCTTTTCTCAAATCAGCCGTGCTTTGGGCGATCGCTCAAACTGCGAAGCCAAGATCTAAACCCTCTGCATCCGCATATCTCTCATGATGAAAAAGCCGCTCGTCTTTGCAGAGCAAGCATTTACGGCGATCGCCCTCCTGCTGCATACGGGCGGGCCGCTCAACGTGATCTTAACGGGAGGCTATAGCCAGGGCGACAAGCAAATTGCCGAGCCAGATTTTGGGCTGACCCGAAATCTGTATCTCCTAACTTACTTAGTGGTTTTTTGTTTACTCACAATCCGCTGGAGAAAAGTGCTTTATGTGCTTCAGCGCGATCGCTATATTTGGGCTATTTTAGCCCTAGTCTTACTCTCCTTCTTTTGGTCTGAAATTCCCGGTAGAACCCTTTCTCGCTCTGTTTCGTTTACCGGATCAACCCTGCTTGGGGTTTATTTTGCCACTCGATATACCTTAAAGCAGCAGTTACAGCTTTTGGGCTGGACGTTCGGATTGGTGGTGGGGTTGAGTTTAATCTATGCCTTACTCCTGCCCAAGTATGGAATTATGGGCGGCGTTCATGCAGGGGCGTGGCGCGGCATATACACCCATAAAAATAACTTTGGCAAGATGATGACGCTAAGCAGCGTGGTTTTCACGTTGCTGCTCATGAGTGGACAGAAACAGAAGCTCTGGTTCTCGTTGGGGCTGGGTTTATCCGTCATGCTGCTGCTGCTTTCAACCTCCAAAGGGGCGCTGGTGAATGTGATGGCCATGTGGGCGGCGATCGCCGTCTGTCGGCTGTTGCGGCTGCAATATCACCTCCTGGTGATTTCCCTTGGATCAATTGCCGTTGCTGCGGGCGTTGCATCGCTCTGGCTGGTAGATAACCTGGAGTCCATTGTTGTGGATGTCTTAGGCAAAGATTTAACCTTGACGGGGCGAACTGATCTCTGGATAACTGTTTTAGAAATGATTCAGCAGCGCCCCTGGCTCGGCTATGGATATCAGGCTTTTTGGGATGGCTTGAATGGCCCTTCAGCAGTCGTTTGGCGGGCAGAAGCCTGGCAGGTTCCAGATGCTCATAATGGATTTCTCGACTTGCTTTTACAGTTGGGAATTGTGGGGATGCTCGTCTTTTTGATCGGCTATTTTGCAAATGTCGTTAGCAGCATCATTCGCCTCAGAAATACGTCGAGTTCGGAGTTGATCTGGCCCGTTCCGTTTCTGATTTTTATGATTCTGTCGAATTTGCCGGAAACCTCACTGATGCGGGCAAATGATATTTTTTGGGTGCTGTATGTGGCGATCGCCCTTTCCCGACTGATGCCCAGCAGAGATGATTCTCAAGATCTTGATCTCAATGATTCCCAGAGTTTTGATCAGACCCCTGATTTTTTGAGGCAACCTTTATCGGCGCGGTAAATACAGCTAATGATGAATCCAAAATCACTGCGATCGCGTCTTTCTCATTCTCTCCAAAATACGGTCATTCGCGGCACGCTTTGGAAGCTCACAGCCCGCATTTCCAGTCTGGTTCTCCAGTCTGCCTATTTCTTTATCATTGCTCGTTCGTTAGGCACCGAGCAATATGGCTTGTTTGTAGGCGTGATGGCTTTGGTGAAGATTGTCGTTCCCTTTGCCAACTGGGGAACACCGCACATCTTAGTCAAACATGTCTCGCGCAATAAAAGCCTGATCCAGACATATTTTGGCAATGCGCTATGGGTCACGACAGCTCTGGGGCTGACCATTCTCGCAGCACTTTTGGTAATTAACCAGTTTGTATTGCCGACGCAATTTCCCTTGATTCTCTTACTGGCAATCGGTCTAGCCGAACTTATCTTTGCCCGTTTTCATGATGCGTCGCTGAAATCATTTATTGCAACTGATTTATTCGGGCGTGATGCTCAGCTTAATATTCTGCTGAGCATCAATGGATTAATCGCAGCAGCCTGTTTGCTGCTATTTGTGCAGACACCCAATGCCTTAATTTGGGGATTGCTTTATCTCGCAAGCCGAGTAGCTACGGCGATCATTAGCATTAGCTTAGTTGCCCGCACATTAGGAAGACCCAAACCCAATCTCAAGCTGATGAAATCAGAGATTCGGGATGGATTTTACTTTTCCGTTGATCTGTCTTCTCAAACCATTTACAACGACATTGACAAAGCCATGCTGGCGTCTATGTCTACGCTGACCGCCACCGGAATTTACGGCGCAGCCTATCGCATTATCGAAGTGGGATTGATTCCGCTGGTTGCCGTGATGGGTGCCAGCTATGCGCAGTTCTTTCGCAAAGGCGCAAGCGGCATTGAAGGGAGCCTCAAGTTTGCCCGCCGCATTGTGCCCTTTGCAGGGGGCTATGGCGCGCTGGCCAGCGTGGGACTGTGGATCTGTGCGCCGCTTGTCCCCTATATTCTGGGCGAGGACTATGCGCAGGCGGTAAATGCGCTGCGGTGGCTGTCTCCGCTGATTTTCCTGAAGTCTATGCAATTTTTCGCGGCGAATACGCTAACGGGTGCGGGCTTGCAGGGATGGCGCAGCGCGTTGCAGGCGGGAATTGCACTGCTCAACGCGCTGTTGAATTTTCTACTGATTCCCGTCTATTCGTGGCAAGGGGCGGCTTTTGCCTCGCTGATTGCCGACGGACTGCTGGCGGTGTTGCTGTGGGGACTCGTCCTGCTGTTTGCCCGCAGGCAGGTAGCGGAACCGTAAATCTGGTTTCAGATAGCCGCCGCTAGGTTACGGGCAAGGTAGTTGGTCTTTTCTGCTAAGGTTTCTAGCTCGACGGGCGCGAGTCGTCCTTGATCCACCACCTTTTTGCCGTGGATGAAGCTGTAATCAACGCGATCGCACTGACAGAAGACCAGCGCCGAAACCGGGTCGTGCAGCGCTCCGGCAAACTGGGGCCGGTCGAGATTGATCGCAATGAAGTCAGCGGCCATACCGGGGGCGATCGCCCCAATGTCATCGCGCCCCAGCACCCGCGCCCCGCCCAGCGTCGCCACTTCCAGCATTTCGCGGGCGGTCATGTCGGCCGCCAGGTTGCCCCGCACCCGCGCCAGCAAAAAAGCAAGGCGGGCTTCTTGCAATAGATTCCCGGTGTCGTTCGACGCGGAACCGTCTACGCCCAGGCTAACGGGCACGCCCTGATCGAGCATGGCGCGGATGGGGGCGATGCCGCTGGCCAGGCGGGTGTTGCTGCTGGGGCAATGGGAAACGCCCGTCCCGGTTTCGGCAAACTGGGCGATCGCCCGCTCATCAAGCTGCACACAGTGAGCGTGCCACACGTCGCTGCCCAGCCAGCCCACCGACGCGGCATAGTCTCCCGGCAGCATCCCAAAGGTGTTGAGGCTGTAGTCCACGTCGGATTTGTTTTCCGCCAGGTGGGTGTGCAGGCGCACACCGGAGTAGCTGCGGGCCAGCGCCGCCGACTCGCGCATCAGGTCGGGCGACACGGAAAACGGCGAGCAGGGAGCCAGGGCAATCCGCAGCATGGCATAGCGCTCGTTGTCGTGATACTGCTCGATCAGCCGCTGGGAATCTTGCAAAATCGCCGCTTCCGACTCCACCACCGAGTCCGGCGGCAGCCCGCCCTGGCTTTTGCCGACGCTCATGCTGCCCCGGCAGGGATGAAACCGGATTCCCATATCCTGCGCGGCGCGGATTTCGTCATCCAGCGTGCAGCCATTCGGGAAGATGTAGAGATGGTCGCTGGCGGTGGTGCAGCCCGACAGCATCAGTTCGGCGATCGCCATTTGAGTGCTCACATAAATCGCTTCCGGTGTCAGGTTGGCCCAGATGGGATACAGCGTCGTCAGCCAGTCGAATAGCGTACCGTTTTGTGCGCCGGGGATCACCCGCGTCAGGCATTGGTAGAAATGGTGGTGCGTGTTGACCAGTCCGGGCAGAACGATGTGGCGATCGCCCAAATCCAGCACCTCGTCCGCCGCCACAGTGGAATCAGCCGCCAATTCTGCCGTCGTGCCGACCCGCTCAATCACGCCATCCCTCGCCAGCAGCGCCCCGCCGCCAATCTCGCGCCGCTGATCATCGTGGGTAACGAGGGTATGAATGTTCTGAACGAGGAGGGTAGCCATAGCAAAAGAGGGGTAGGTCGTGTCTCCAATCGTCGTAGATATAGCAACCCGGAACCGTATCTTAAAGAGCGGTTTTGGTCAGGACTTACGCAGTTGAAACGAGTTCTGTAGATTCTG
>RFIF01000396.1 GCA_003695655.1 Cyanobacteria bacterium J069 | reverse complement strand
GGTTTCCCCCCTTTTTAAGGGGGGCTAGGGGGGATCTCTGAGTGCTTAACATTACACGCGATACCTTTTCAAACACCCTCTAAACCTGGTGTTGCTAAACCGAGAGATTGCTAAACCTTTGCTTCTTCTTTCACCAGCTTGTCCCAGCCGAGATCTTTTAGCGAGGTGTTGCGGCGCAGCGGGCGGGTCGCCAGTTCCAAAATGTCGCGGGCATTGGCAAAGCCGTGAATCTGGGCAAAGGTAAACTCCACCGACCACTTGGTGTTGATGCCGCGTGCCTCTAGCGGGTTGGCGTGGGCCATGCCCGTGATCACCAGGTCAGGCTTCAGGTCATAAATCCGCTGGATCTGATTGTAGTTGTCAGGCTTTTCGACAATGCGAGGCAGCGCCACGCCCATCTCGGCGCAGGTTTTCTCCAGCAGCGCCAGTTCTGCCGCCTGATAGCGCTTGTCCATGTAGGGAATGCCGATTTCCGGGACGGTCATGCCGCAGCGGATCAGGAAGCGGGCCAGGGAAATTTCCAGCAGATTGTCGCCCATAAAGAAGACCGACTTGCCGCGCAGCAGCGAGAGGTAATCTTCCAGCCCTTCCCAGATTTTGGCTTCGCGCTCCTCCAAGCCCTTCGGCTCGATGCCAAACACAGAGCAGATTTTTTCTACCCAGGCGCGAGTGCCGTCTGGACCGATGGGGAAGGGTGCGCCGATTAGCTTGCACTTGCGACGACGCATCAGCGTAGTAGCGGTGCGCGACAGGAATGGGTTTACGCCGCAGACATAGTAGCCTTCCTCCAGCACGGGCAGTTCGGTAAAGCGCTTGGCGGGCAGCCAGCCGGATACTTTGATGCCCTGCTTTTTCAGCTCTAGCGTCAGTTGCGTCACCACCGGATCGGGTAGCGAGCCAAACAGCACCAGCGGCGGATGGTCTACATATTCCGATTCTTCCGCCTTCACGTCTTCCTGCTTGCGCCCAAAGTTCAGCAGCTTTTGCACGGCGTTGCGCTCGGCTTTTTCGGACTCCAGCACCGGGGCTTTGTCGGGGCAGCGGGCCGCCATTGCCGCCAGCACTGTGTCTTCGCCCTGGGTAAAGGCGTAGTCCAGACCGTTGGCGCGGGCGACGACGATGGGAATGCCGATCTCTGCCTCTAGTTTGGGCGCGAGACCTTCCAGATCCATCTTGATGATTTCGGTGGTGCAGGTGCCGATCCACACGATGACGGACGGATTGCGATCGCGCTTAATCTGGTCACACAGCCGCTTCAGCTCTTCGTAGTCGTTGAGTTGGGCGGAAATGTCGCCTTCTTCCAGTTCTGCCATCGCATAGCGCGGCTCGGCAAAAATCATCACGCCCATGGCGTTTTGCAGAAAATAGCCGCAGGTCTTGGTGCCGATGACCAGAAAGAAGCTGTCTTCAATTTTTTGGTAGAGCCACGCCACGCAGCTAATCGGGCAGAAGGTATGATAATTGCCTGTTTCACAGTCAAAGGTCAGCGCTTGGGGTTGGGTGTCGGCAAGGGTCATAGCGGTGTTGGGGGGGTGGGAGGTTAGAGAAGGAAAAAAGTAGAGTAAGGAAGAAAAGTAAAAATAGGGATTGGGGTCTAGATAAGTTTTAGATAAGTTAAGTAAGATTTTTGCGATTCCAGATTGCGATTCCAGATTGCGACTCCAGCAACTCCCTTAATCCCGCTCTCCCACACCCATACAGGCTTCGTCGATCTTGGAAGACAGCCGCACAGCGGGGACTTTGCTGGCGGGCTGGGTTTCGGGGAGGTCGAGGGGCGTTTCGGAGGCGATGGTGCGACTGGGCAGCATCTTGGGAGCATCGTCATCGAGTTCGTCGAGTTCGTCGTCAGGATTGAAGTTGAGTCCTAGCGCCAGGATGATGCGGTCGGGGTCGTTGCTGAGGTCTACGATCAGCGGCAACAGGCTCGTCAGCTGTGGCTCTAGGGTAGAGAGCGTTCCCAGGATGAAGCCTGATGAAGGTCGCCGCTGTCCGGCACAGTCTACCCAAACGCCCAGCCGTGCGATCCACTCTCGATTTTCGCGGTAGTAGGTGAGCCAGGCGATTTTTAGGGACTTGCGGAGGTATTGAACGTTCATTAGGGGTCAGGGGTCAGGGAGTCAGGGTTGAGGAATTCAAGCTACAGAGTTTAGATTATCGGGGGGCGATCGCCCCCGTTCCCATCTTCCGCAAAGCTAAAGAATTGCTAGTGCTTTCCCTGACCCCTGACCCCTAACCCCTGAAACCTGACTCCTCACTAAACCATCATCAAGTCCAGCTCTTCTTCTGCCCGCTTCGGCGCTTCTTTCGGATTTAGGTAGAAGTCAGACAGCAGGCTAAACAGGTCGCGATCGGGCGCGTCGTTGGGCACGACACCTTCGGGACGCGCCAGAATTTGGTCGGCGATGTTGAGGTAATAGTCGCAGACGTAGTTTAGCGAGGGGTCGGTTTCCGCCATTTCAAACAGCGTCTTGCCCTTCACGCGGGAGACGCGGATGTCTTCAATCAGCGGCAGCACTTCCAGCACGGGCATGGGCACGGCTTCGATATATTTATCAATCAGGTCGCGCTTGGCGGTGCGGTTGCCGATCAGGCCGGCAAGGCGCAGTGGGTGGGTGCGGGCTTTTTCGCGGACGGAGGCGGCGATGCGGTTGGCCGCAAACAGCGCGTCAAAGCCGTTGTCGGTGACGATCATGCAATAGTCGGCATAGTTGAGCGGGGCGGCGAATCCACCGCACACCACGTCGCCCAGCACGTCGAACAAAATCACGTCGTATTCATCGAAGGCGTTTAGCTCCTTCAGCAGCTTTACGGTTTCGCCGACGACGTAGCCGCCGCAGCCCGCACCCGCTGGCGGCCCGCCCGCCTCAACGCAGTCTACGCCGCCATAGCCCTTATAAATCACGTCTTCGGGCCACACGTTTTCGTAGTGATAGTCCTTTTCTTGAAGCGTGTCGATGATGGTGGGGATGAGAAATCCGGTGAGGGTGAAGGTGCTATCGTGCTTGGGATCGCAGCCGATTTGCAGCACCTTTTTGCCGCGGCGGGCAAGGGCAACCGAAATATTGCAACTGGTGGTGGATTTACCAATGCCACCTTTTCCGTAGACCGCAAGTTTCACAGTCAATCTCTCCTGGGAAAGGATGAATTAGGAGGGAGGAGGGCGGAAGGATGAGGGATGAATGAGGAAATCGGAAGCTTAATTCAGTCCAATTTCAAAATTCATCCTGCATCCCTCATCCTGATTTCTCGGGCGATCGCCCTTCAAGCTCCTGTGTGAATTATTGACACCAGGTTTGAATAAAAGAAAGGGCATGATAAATCAATTAACAACTCTAGGCCATTCTAAATATCTTCTTGCGTTGCAAGGTCAACTAGAAGCCCTTAGATCGCTTCTTAAACTCCAGAAACGACTCAAGTAAAATTTGTAGATCTGGTTTATAGATAAATCAGAACAAAACACAAAAAGGTATAAATACCTTGACCCTGGCAGGTTGTGGCGATCGCCTGCTGGGAGCAAAGCCCCAATCAGCCGGGTGAAACAGGCGACCAGGAAGGGTTTACCCGCTTTTTGAAGGCGATCGCATTCTTGGGCAGCCTGTAGATCCCCAGCGCAGATTCCCCCGAAAATGGGAGAAGCCGTTGGACTGATAATTATCGTGAATTTTTGGGAAAATCTTGCCTTGCCGCTGGCGATCGCCGCCCTGCTCGACTTCCTGATCGGCGATCCCTGGAACTGGCTGCACCCAGTTCAGGTGATGGGCTGGGGAATTGGGCGCTATGGCCAGTGGGTGCAAACCCGCCTGCATCTCACGACTGAGCCTGAATCTGTGCGGCAAAAGGTGGAGGTGCAGCGCGGGGCGGGCGTGCTACTGGCGATCGCCCTCGTCCTCGGTAGCGGCGTAGTCGGCTGGCTCATCGTTTACCTCAGCCGCACGGTTCATCCATTCCTGGGACTGGCGATCGAATCGATCCTGCTGGCAAGCTGCTTTGCGGGACGCAGCCTGCGGGATGCGGCAGCGGATGTGTTGCGTCCTTTGGCAGCGGGGGATTTGGCAACCGCGCGATCGCACCTCAGCCGTTATGTGGGGCGCGACACCGAGAACCTGCCCGCATCGGAAATCCTCCGCGCTGTGCTGGAAACCGTGACCGAAAACGCCACCGATGGCGTGACGGCTCCGCTATTTTGGGCGATCGCTGGCTCATTCACCCCGCTCGGCCCCGTGCCCCTGGCGCTCGGCTACAAAGCCGCCAGCACCCTCGACTCGATGTTGGGCTACAAGGCTGCGCCCTATACGCACCTGGGCTGGTGCAGCGCCCGCCTCGACGACCTGCTGACCTGGCTGCCCTGTCGCCTGACAGTGCTGACCCTGGCGCTGCTCTCTGGCAGACCGCGGCATGTGCTGAAGCTCTGTCGCCGCGACGCCCCCCAAGACCCCAGCCCCAACGCAGGCTGGAGCGAATGCGCCTATGCCGCCGCCCTGGATGTGCAAGTGGGCGGACAAAATATTTATCGCGGCCAAGTCACCCACAAACCGCTGCTGGCCGACCCCGTCTGCCCCATCACGCCAGAACGCATTCAGCAAGCGCTGGGGCTAACCCGCCGCGTTTTTCTGCTGTGGCTGGCGCTGGCGATCGCTCTGCACCTAGCAAATTTCTAAGCCTGGCCAATTTCTAAACCTGGCACATTTCTAAGCCTGGCACATTTCTAAGCCTGGCAAATTTCTAAGCCTGGCAAATTTCTTAAAGATCAGCAGCCTGCTGGAGACTGTTCACACGCGCCGATGCTAACCCAACTGGTGGAACCATCGGCCCAGTGCTCTTTTTTCCAGATGGGGGCGTTGTGTTTGAGGGTATCGATCGCATATTGACAGGCGGCGAAGGCTTCCGAGCGGTGGGGGCAGCCGACGGCAATCAGCACACTGATTTCGCCGACAGTCAGCTTGCCAGTGCGGTGGTGGATGACAACGTGGGTGGCGTCTGTCCAGGTGGCGCGGATCTCGGCGGCGATCTGCTGAAACACGTTTAGCGCCATTGGTTCATAGGCCTGATATTCCAGCGCCACCACGGGCTTGCCGTCGGTTTGCTGGCGCACCATGCCGCTCATCACCACGACCGCTCCATTAGCAGGGTCATCGGCGAGGGCGTAAGCTGCCTCCAGCGACAGCGGCGCAAAGGTGATGGCAAAGTGGTCGCCGGGGTGAGGCGTGGCGGGAGAGCGGGTAAACCCTGAAGTGTTGGGAGATGGGGCGATCGCACTCATTTCGTTGCGCTCATGCAAAAGAATGGGTCGGCATTACTCGCTATTATGCCGTGCGTTTTGCAGAGAAATGTATGGCGCTGGCGCTTGACGGAACCTGGCGCTGCAAGGGTAAATGACTCCAGAGGCAGATAGGGAGCTATGCAGAGCAAGTTTGCAATTCCAATCGTAGCGCTGAGCGTGCTGGGGGCGATCGCCTTTGCCGCCCAATGGATGAGCGAGCAGCAGCGGGTGCATTCGCTAACCATTGCCACGGGCAACGCAGACGGTGAATATTACGCCTTTGCGACGGCACTCTCTAACGTCGTCGCCGCCCACGAAGCCAACATCCAAATTCGCGTATTGGAAACCGATGGCTCACAGCAAAACGCCCAACTGCTGGCGCAGGACGAAGCAGATCTGGGAATCATTCAGGGCGACACGGCGCTCGATCCGACGGTGCAGGCGATCGCCTACCTATTTCCCGAAATCTGCCACCTCGTCGCCACGCCCAGCGCCAACATCCAGCAGTTCACCGACCTGCGGGGCAAGCGTGTTGCCATTCCGCCACTGGGCAGCGGCTCCTACGCCGTGTTCCAGCACCTGCAAACCCACTACAACCTGCAAGACCGCGACTTTCAACCGCTGCCAATGACCACTGCCGAATCTTACGCCGCTATCGAAGCGGGGCAAATCGACGCGCTGTTTCGGGTGATTGCGCTGGGCAGTCCCTCCATTCGCGGCTTGCTCCAGCGCACCCAGGCGCAGTTGGTGCCTATCGACCAGGCCGAATCCATGCGGCTGACGCTGCCTGTGCTGGAAGCCAGCGAAATTCCCAAGGGCACTTATGACGGGGCGCTGCCGATTCCGGCCGCAGATTTGCCAGCGGTGGGGCTGCGGGCAATTTTGGTAACGCGGCGCGACCTCGATCCGGCGATCGCCAAAGTCATTACCCAGACCCTAAGTACAGGACAAAAAATGGATGGAATAGCAAAACTCATCTGTGAGCGATTCAATGTTGAGTAGGATTCTACGCAG
>RFIF01000395.1 GCA_003695655.1 Cyanobacteria bacterium J069 | reverse complement strand
CGGGATGGATGGTGCGGGATGGATGGTGCGGGATGGATGGTGCGGGATGGATGGTGCGGGATGGATGGTGCGGGATGGATGGTGTAGGTGCGGAATGCTCAGAGGCTCCTCTTCAATAGGCTAGAAGGCTGTGTCTAAATCTCGTTCCCAAGTGCCCCGGAAGGCGTCTCGTCGAGAGCACGTCTTGCACCAAATTACCAACCGCATTCGCCGGTCGTTGGAACTGCCCGAAATCCTCTCCACCGCAGCCCAAGAAATTCAGCAGTTTCTCGAAGTTGATCGGGTGATGATCTATCGCTTTGCGCCCGATGGCAGCGGCCAGGTGATCGCTGAATCCTTGCAAGACAGTCATTTGCCGTCGCTGCTGCATCTCCATTTTCCAGCCAGCGACATTCCCCAAACGGCGCGGGATTTGTTTGTGCGATCGCGGCAGCGGGTGATTACTGACGTGTCCACCCAGCACCAGATGGTGCATCGGCTCGATCATCCCGACACGGGCGAAAACCTGGCAAATCAGGACATTCGCTATGCGCCCGCCGACCCCTGCCATGTGCAATATCTCAGCACGATGGGCGTGCAGGCGTCGCTGATTGTGCCCGTTCTGCATCATCGCCACCTGTGGGGTCTGCTGGCGGCTCACCACAGCCGGGCGCGTCACTTTTCCGAGCGAGAGTTGCAGGTGGTGCAGCTTTCGGTAGATCAGCTTTCGATTGCGATCGCCCAGTCCAATCTGCTGGCCCAGACCCGCGAACAGGTGCTTTACGAATCAACCCTGAATCAGGTCAGCCAGTTGCTCCACAGTCCGCTTAGCCAGCCAGAGATTCGTCAGCAAGTGCTGGAGTCTGTGGTCGTGGCGCTCAAAGCCTCTGGCGGGCGGCTCTACATCGCTGCCGAGCCAGACGGAGAAGTCGCTCAGCTATACACCACAGGCGTACAGCCCCAAAGCAGTAACCTGGAACTGGAGCCGGTCTGGCAAGAGCTGATTGGCAGACACGCCCCCATTGAGCGATCGCCCATTACCAGCAGCACCACCCCCAACCCCGAGGCGATCGCCCGTCTGGCCAGCGATTTAGAATCGTCGCTGGTGTCAGAAAATCCCGAAAACCCCGAAAATCCTGAAAATCCTCATTTCTACACCCTCGAAGCGCTCTATGCCGAGCCGCGCTGGCAGCCCGCCGCCGCGCTGATTGAGTCTACGCCGATCCGAGCGATCGCCCTAATTCCGCTGCAATTTCAGCATCAGTTTGTGGGCTATATGGGCATCTTTCGCAACGGCTACGATCAGGAAATTTTGTGGGCGGGCCAGCTCACCAAAGATACACGCAACACCATGCCCCGCGCCTCCTTCGACGCCTGGCGCGAGCTAAAAACCAACCAGGCTCCCGAATGGACGCCGCACGACATGCGCCTGGCCAATTCCGTGGCGATGCATCTTTATTTGGCAGTGACCCAGCGGCGGGTCGAGTCTATGATGCGCTATCAGGCGTCGCATGATTCCCTGACCAGCCTGCCCAATCGGCTGATGTTTAACGATCAACTGGCGCTGGCGTTGGCGAATGCCCAGCAGGGCGATGAAATGCTGGGCGTGGCATTTTTGGATTTGGATCGATTTAAGCTGATCAACGATTCGCTGGGACATGCCATCGGCGATGAGCTGCTGCAAGAGGTGGCCCAGCGGCTGCGAACCTGTCTGCGCCCTGGGGATGCGATCGCCCGCTGGGGGGGCGACGAGTTCACGCTGATCCTGCCGCACCTGCACTCGGCCGAAGACATCACCCACATTGCCCAGCGCATTCTCGATCGGCTCACGTCCTCGTTTTACCTAGGCGAACAGGAGCTATACATCACTGCCAGCCTGGGAATTGCGCTGTTTCCCTACGATGGAGCGGATGTGGAAACCCTGCTTAAAAACGCCGACCTGGCGATGTACCAAGCCAAGCAGCAGGGCAAAAACAACTACCAGATTTATCACGAAGGCATGGCCGTGCAAACGCTCAACCACCTGGCGCTGGAAAGCGACCTGCGCAAGGCGCTGAGCCGCCAGGAAATGCTGCTACACTACCAGCCCCAGATTGACCTGATGACGGGGGACATTGTCGGCGTGGAGGCGCTGCTACGCTGGCAGCACCCGCTTTTGGGCTTCGTGTCGCCTGCACAGTTCATTTCCCTGGCGGAGGAAACGGGCATCATCTGCTCGATTGGCGACTGGGTGCTGCGCACTGCCTGTCAACAGCATCGCGATTGGCTGGCAGCAGGCTTGCCGCCCGTGCGAATGGCGGTTAACCTCTCGGCGCAGCAGTTTCAGCAGAGCAACCTGGCCACCTCCATCCTGCAAACCCTGCAAGAAACCGGCACCGAACCGCAGTATTTGGAACTGGAAATTACCGAAAGCGCCGCCATGCGCGATATCCACTTCACCAGCAGCACGCTCAATCACCTGGTGGGGCTGGGCGTGCAGATTGCCATGGATGACTTTGGCACGGGCTACTCGTCGCTTAGCGTGATTAAACACTTCCCGCTACACACGCTGAAGATCGACCAGTCCTTCGTGCGCGACGCACCCCACAACTCCAGCGACGCGGCGATCGCCAACACGGTCGTTGCCCTGGGCCGTGGGCTGGGGCTAAAGGTGCTGGCCGAAGGCGTAGAAACCGCTGAGCAAGTGCAGTTCCTGCGGTCTATCCAGTGTGACTTTGCTCAAGGCTACTTTTTTAGCCGGCCGCTGCCGCCGGAGGCGATCGCGCAGCTTTTGGCAAAGGCGTGATGGGGTGACGGAGTAATGGGGTGATGGGGTGACGGGCAGCTTACTCCACTCCAACACTCCAACACTCCAACACTCCAACACTCCAACACTCCAACACTCCAACACTCCAACACTCCAACACTCCATCACTCCATCACTCCATCACTCCATCACTCCCCAAACTCCCCCGTTTCCGCTGCTCTTGCTCCATCGCCTGAAACAGCGCTTGAAAGTTGCCCTCGCCAAAGCCGTCGGGGAGGCGCTGCTGCTGGTTTGACCAATAGGCTCGCCGCTCGATCACCTCAAAAAAGAAGGTCGGCTGCGGAAAGATGGGCTGGGTGAACGCCTGAAGCAGCATGGCGTTTGGCTCATCTGCGTCCCAATCTACCAGCACCTGCTGTTGAGCGATCGCCTGCCAGGACTCTTCCGACAGCGAAAAGCCGTCTCGCTGCCGTAGTTGGGTATAGTATTCTGGCGGCACTGCCAAAAATTCGACCCCGCGCTGGCGCAGATTGGCGATCGCTCCCAGTGCGTCTCGCGTGCGCAGCGCCACATGCTGAATGCCTGCTCCCCGGTTTAGATCCAGAAACTCCTGAATTTGGGAGTTGGGCGAGGCGGGTTCATTAATCGGCAGTTGCACCGTGCCGCTGGGATGGCCCAACACCCGGCTACACAGCCCCGAATGCTGGGTTTGAATCGTGAACACCTGCTGCCGCTGTAGCCCCAGCACTCGCTCATACCACGCTGTCACTCGCTCCAGGTCGCCCGCCGCCACATTCAGTACGGCATGGTCGATCTGGTCAAAGAACCCGGCGCAGTGGGGCGACACAGCCCCCGGCTCCCAAAAATCGAGTGTTTCCAAATCAGGCAACAGCGCCCAAATTGGCACCGCCGACTGGCCCGTCCATTCCAGCAGCGTGTGGCGCAGGTCTTGCCATCCGGCGATCGCCCCCCAGCGCAGCGTCCCCGTCAGCAAGTCTTCCTGGTCTACCGGCTGCACAATGGTTGCCCCAGCGGCGATCGCCTGGCCCATAACCGCCGCCACACTGCTTACCCCAAACGCCAGATCTGCCACCCCCGGCGGGTGGTGCTCTAAATAAGCTGCCACTGGGCTGGCGCTCGTCCGCGCCGATGACACCACCAGCCAGACGCCCCCACAGCGCACAATTTCAGTCCAGGTTTCAGGGCTGCGCGCTGTAGCCACGGGCAAAAAGCCCATCCGCTCAATTAGCCACGCCTGCCACTTCCCCGCATTTTCCACATAGAAATGAACATGCTGAATGTCCATCACTGGCCCGCCTATCGAAACATAACCCACAGGAAACGCCCTCAGCTTATCGCGTGTTTCTCTAAAATGCAGCGTGGGGGATTACCCTAAGTCTGGCAAAACTGGGGCTGTGAGGGAACTAAGGGCGATCGCCCGAGCTAAAGATTTGTCAACATGACCCGCTGATCCCCATGCTCTGGCCCAGGTAAAATTTGTCACGCGACCCGTTGCATCAGGGATCTTTGGGCGTTAATCTGGGCGTTAATCTGGGCGTTAATCTGAATTTTGATCGAGGCCACGTTGCCTGGCCCTGGTCTTGCATTTTCCCAGGCTCTGATTTAGTGTCTTTAAGAAATCTCCAGATCAAAAATTATCTAAAAAAATCTAAATGTCTTTATCTGCATAGCTTTTGCCTTTTCGGGCGCGGCTAATCGGGCGGATGTAAAAAAATAGTAGTTGCCAGAGGGCAACTGTTCGTTAGACTATCATCTTGGCAAGTGCCGTCTCCAAAGACGGGCTGCTTAAAATTCTCTAGTTTCTAAGCATTCAGACTGTCGTTAACAGATCACTCTCATCGGAATTGTTGTTGTAAAAGGAACGGTTATGGAACCCGAAGTAAAAAACGAAATTAACACCCCTGACTTCCTCAACAGTGAAGACACCGGATCGCTGACGCCTCTGGGCACGGAGCCTGAAACCAACGAAGAGTGGCGCGAGTATGTAGACAAGTTCACCGAGTTTGTCGCCGATTTGCCCAGATACCTGTCTGACTTTTTTGGGCAATACAAGAGTCCCTTTGTCACGATCGGGCTGCTGCTGGCAGCGCTGGTGGCGGTGCGGCTGGTGCTGGCGATCCTCAGCTCCGTGAACGATATTCCGCTGCTGGCTCCCACGTTTGAACTGATCGGCTTGGGCTACACGGCTTGGTTTGTCTATCGCTATCTGCTGCGCGCCTCGAACCGCAAGGAATTGGTCAGCGACTTTAATGAACTCAAGTCTCAAGTGCTGGGCCATCGCAATAATCCGCCACTTTAGGCTGGTTGATTTGGACGGGTTGAGCGGGAAGCAAGTCTGCACTCTGGGGCAGTCAGGTTTGCGTTTGCCTGGGCATTCTAGATGAAACTCTAGACGTAACATTGCTGACAGGGCAAAGAGGGCAACAAGATGACAGGCATTGGAGTTGTGGCAATTGGGCGCAATGAGGGCGATCGCCTGCGGCAGTGGCTCTCGTCGGTGATCGGGCGGGCGACTCAAGTCGTCTATGTCGATTCTGGCTCGACCGACGGCAGCGTAGAACTGGCGCGATCGCTGGGTGCCGAGGCGATCGCGCTCGATCTGTCGATTCCCTTCACCGCTGCCCGCGCCCGCAATGCCGGGTTTGCCCGCTTGCTACAGCTCAGTCCACAGCTTGAATTTGTGCAGTTTGTCGATGGCGACTGCGAGGTTGTGGCTGGCTGGCTAGAGCAGGCAGCCCAGGCGCTGCGCGACCATGCCGATTGGGCCGTAGTATGCGGCCGCCGCCGCGAGCGCTTTCCCGACGCGACGCTCTATAACCGCCTCTGCGACATCGAGTGGAATACGCCCGTTGGCGAAGCGAAGGCCTGTGGCGGCGACGCGCTGATGCGGGTGGCGGCGGTGCAGCAGGCAAACGGTTACAATCCTGCTCTAATTGCGGGCGAGGAGCCGGAACTGTGTGTGCGGCTGCGGCAGCAGGGCTGGAAAATCTTTCGGCTGGAGGCCGAGATGACGCTGCACGACGCCAACATGACGCGCTTTTCTCAATGGTGGAAACGTAGTAAGCGGGCGGGCCACGCCTATGCCGAAGGCTCCTGGCTGCACGGCGCACCGCCGGAGCACCACTGGGTCAAGGAAACGCGCAGCATTTGGCTATGGGGGCTGGGAATTCCGCTGGTGGCGATCGCCACCGCGCCATTTACCAAAGGCCTTAGCCTGCTGCTGCTGCTGGGCTATCCGATTATGGCCTATCGCATCTACCGCTATTTCAAACAGCAGGGCTACAAAGGTTCCGACGCGCTGCCCTATGCGCTGTCCTGTGTGTTGGGCAAGTTTCCAGGGTTGGCAGGTGTCCTGCAATTTCATACCAATCGGCTGCTGGGCCGCCGCAACGCCCTGATCGAATACAAATAACCCCACAACGCTCCCTAACTCTCGCCTCTAAAGCCTGGCCCCTCTACCCTCGCTCCGACGCCACCCCTAATGCTTAGAGTGTCTGTTCTAGGGCGACCAATACACCCCGATTGGGCAGATCCATCTTGCTAAGCTTGTTTTTAGTCCAGTTTTCTCCAGATTCCTATTAAAAGCTGCTCTCCAAACCCCTGCGCTAATTCCCTGAAGCTATGACTCGTTCTGCCGCAATTTTTAGCACATGCTTTTTGTCTACGATGATTGGGCTGTCGGGGGCGATTCCCGCAGGGCTCGCTTCGCGAATCGCCCAAAAAACGCCTCCGCCTGACCCCAGCGACTCCTGGCTGGACGAAAATACGCCCAACTGGAACCAGCCCAGCGCTGCCATTCCCACCGCCCCCCAGCCAGAGGGTGGCGACAATCTGGAATATTGTACGCAGTCCTTTCGCCAGGCGACGCTGCCCGAAGACGCGCTGGTGCAGGCGGCGGGCTGGACGCTGACCGGAGCCGCCCAGGTCTTCAACGACACGACGGTAATTATGGGCATGGCCAATGCCGACGGCATGTGTCGCCCTCTGAGCTATCAGGTGTTTGTGTTCAGCCAGGGCGCGTTTGTGGGCACGCTGTCGCCCGTCCTGATGGACTCTCGCACCGATGGCAGCGTCTTTAGCGTCGATTTATATGGTGCAGATG
>RFIF01000394.1 GCA_003695655.1 Cyanobacteria bacterium J069 | reverse complement strand
GGGCGCTGGCGGCGTCGATGCCTCGGCTTTGCAGGTAGAACACTTCGTCAGCTTCGAGCTGGCTGACGGTCGCGCCGTGGGTACATTTCACGTTGTCGGCGACGATTTCGAGCTGGGGCTTGGTGTCGATTCGCGCTTTGGGAGAGAGAAGCAGGTTGCGGTTGAGCTGTCCGGCGTCCGTAAGCTGCGCGGCTTGCGGCACAAACACCTTACCGTTGAAGACGGCGTGAGCGCGATCGCCAATGATACATTTTTGGAGCTGCCGCGTGATGCAGTGGGGCTGGCTGAGGGCGATCGCGCTGTGCAGGTCGCCTTCTTGGTCGCCCGTCACCATCGTCAGCCCGTTCAGCGTCACCTCGGCCTGTTCGCCTGTGGGGTAGACCTCCAGGTGATGGCGAGACAGGGCCGCACCGAGGCTGAGGGCGTTGCCGGTATAGCGGGCGCTGCGTTCGACAGACACAGCGGTTTTGCCAATGTGGACGGCGGTCTGGCTGTCGCGCTGGAGGCGGGTGTGGTTCACTGAGGCGTTTTCGCCTACCCAGATCTCGGTGACGGGGTTGACGAAGTAGGCGGCGGGGGCGATCGCCAAGTAATCTTCCAGTAGCGTGATCGAGCTATTGGCCTCGGCTACCACCAACACGCGGGGCTGGCTAAAGGTCGGCGCACCGCCTGCCGTGGACACAAACAGCAGCCGAATCGGCTCCGCCACGACTAGATTTCTCGGCACAAATACAACCGCCGCGTCGCTCAAGCCGGACGTGTTCAGCGCGGTGAAAAGTTCCTTTGCACCTGGCTGCTGCGCCAAGTAGGGCTGGAGGCGTGCTGTCCAGGTGGCATCTAGGCTTGCCAAGCTGGCAACCGTCAGTCCAGGTGGCACATCGCCCAGGGCCGACAAATTCTCAGAATATTTGCCGTTCACAAATACCAATCGACGACTGGCCGTTTCCGGCAAAAAGAACGCTTCTAGATCATCCAGGCGAACGGCAGTTTCACCGCTCGCAGATACTAAATCGAGCGCCAGCAATAGGGATAAATTATTAAATCGCCATTCCTCGTCGCGGCTGGTGGGGAAGGTGTGTTCGTGAAGCTGAACCGCAGCGCGATCGCGCAAACTGCTGACCCAACTGGTAGCTGGCGGCGTCGCCTGGGCCAACTGCTGGAGCCAGTTGAGAAATTCCGCCCGCTTGGCGCTGGACTGAGACATGGGCACATCGATCGCTGGAGAAACTTGAATCGTCATCGTGCGATCGCCCCCTATCCTTTTACCGTCGCTTCTTCCAGCACCCACTCATAGCCGCGCTCCTCTAGCTCCAGCGCCAGATCTTTGGTGCCGGTGCGGATAATTCGACCATTCCCCATCACATGCACATAGTCAGGCACGATGTAGTCCAGCAGCCGTTGATAGTGCGTGATCACTAGCAGCGCATTGTCTGCGTTTGCAAGCTGGTTAACACCGTCCGCCACAATCTTTAGCGCGTCAATATCCAACCCCGAATCCGTTTCGTCGAGGATGGCTAGCTTCGGCTCCAGAAGCGCCATTTGCAAGATCTCGTTGCGCTTCTTTTCGCCGCCCGAAAAGCCTTCGTTAACGCTACGCCCCAGAAAAGACGAATCCATCTTGACCACGTCTAGGCGATCGCGCACCAACTCGTCAAAATCAAACGCATCGACTTCCTCCAGCCCTTCATGCTT
Source organism: Cyanobacteria bacterium J069 (assembly GCA_003695655.1). Lineage (GTDB taxonomy): Bacteria > Cyanobacteriota > Cyanobacteriia > Elainellales > Elainellaceae > Thermoleptolyngbya. The sequence continues at coordinate 7,909 of RFIF01000394.1, read as the reverse complement.
GCGCTTGGAGTTGTAGGCTACGCGCAGGAAATCCAGGTTGCTAACACCCGGAATTTCAATGGGATATTGGAACGCCAGAAAGATACCAGAGCGCGATCGCGCTTCTGCCTCTAGCTCTAGCAAATTCTGTCCCAGATAAGTGACCTCGCCCCCCGTCACTTCATAATCGGGATGCCCAGCGATCACCTTTGAAAACGTACTTTTTCCGGAACCATTCAGCCCCATAATCGCGTGGATTTCTCCAGCGCGAATCTCCAAATTCACGCCCTTCAAAATCTCCGTGCCATCTACCGCAGCCGTGAGATTTTTCACCGATAAAATGATGTCGCTGCCTTCCTGAATCACTGTTTCACCTCGTCGCTTTATCGATTTAATCAATTATCTTCAAATATTGTTAAATCTCTGAACCTTTAGCTGTCCCGCATCTTCTTCAAAATGCGAAGGATCTCATACAAATCATTTCCCGGATTGCGAACTGAGAAATATCGAGAAGTGGCATAGACAGGGACATCTTGGCTCATTAGCTTAACGAATAGAAAATTCTCTCCGTTTGTAATCAGCCCGTAACCCAGACGATTTCCGTCCGGTCTGCCCAGTAAATAAGAAAGCAATTGTGCCAGTCCGGACTCAATTGAAAGCGCTGCCCGCTTTGATTCAATAACCAGTAGCCACAACTTTTCTTTCAGCACCAAAATATCCAATGCACCTGTGATAATAACGCCCTCATTTTCCTCAGTAACTTCAACGGACTTTTCAGTTTTCACCTGATAGGGCGACAAGTAAAAATCTGCTAGCAATAGCAAAGGAGACACCATAACAAGTTGTATGGGCTTCTCCAAGACAGGCGGATCAGTCACCAGATTGAGATAGGCAGACTTTACCTTATCTAAAACCCGTCGCTCCTCTGACGTCACATCTGGCAAATCAATCTGCCATTCTGGGAAAAAAGACGCATCTTCGATATATCGCAAGTGGAACTTGTCGATCAGGTCGCGGAGCGTAATAGCACTGGCAGATAAAACTTGCACCATAAATTGTGAGAAACTCCTTCACCCGACGCTACCTTCGAGTTTGAGTGCCAAGAGGCGATCGGCTTCCACCGCAAACTCCATCGGCAGTTGGTTAAACACGTCCTTGCAGAAGCCGCTGATCATCATCGAGATGGCATCTTCTAGCGAAATGCCGCGCTGCTGCAAATAGAACAACTGGTCTTCGCCAATCTTGGAGGTAGACGCTTCATGTTCCACCCGTGCCGTATTGTTTTGCACCTGGATGTAAGGGAACGTGTTCGCGCCTGCGGTGTCGCCAATTAGCATTGAGTCGCACTGGGAATAGTTGCGCGCGCCATCTGCTTTTGGGCCAATTTTCACTAGCCCGCGATAGCTGTTTTTCGACTTGCCTGCGGAAATGCCCTTGGAGATAATCGTGCTGCGGGTGTTCTTGCCAATATGCACCATCTTCGTGCCCGTGTCAGCTTGCTGCATGTTGTTGGTCAGCGCAACGGAATAGAATTCGCCTACCGAGTTGTCACCCACTAGCACACAGCTCGGATACTTCCAGGTAATGGCAGAACCCGTCTCCACCTGTGTCCAGGAGATCTTGGAGTTCACGCCCTGACACAAACCGCGCTTCGTCACAAAGTTATAGATGCCGCCCTTGCCGGTTTCGTCACCCGCATACCAATTTTGCACAGTGGAATACTTGATTTCGGCATTGTCTAGCGCCACCAATTCCACCACGGCGGCATGGAGTTGGTTCGTGTCAAACATTGGCGCAGTGCACCCTTCTAGATAACTAACCTGACTGCCCTCTTCCGCTACAATCAGCGTCCGCTCGAACTGACCCGAATCGCCGTTGTTGATGCGGAAATAGGTGGACAGTTCCATGGGGCAGTGAACGCCTTTAGGAATGTAGACAAACGACCCGTCAGAAAACACGGCAGAATTGAGTGCAGCAAAGTAATTGTCTGCAACCGGAACAACGCTACCCAAGTATTTCTGAATCAGGTCGGGATATTCCCGCATCGCTTCCGAGATGGAACAGAAGATAACGCCTTCCTTCGCCAGCTTTTCCCGGAACGTGGTCGCTACTGAAACGCTGTCAAAGATCGCGTCTACTGCCACATTGGACAGTCGCTTTTGCTCCGACAGAGGAATACCCAACTTTTCAAAGGTTTCCAGCAGCGTAGGATCGACTTGCTCCAGGCTGTCTAGCTTTTTGGACTGTTTGGGCGCGGAGTAGTAAACAATATTTTGATAGTCGATCGCTGGATAGCCCACTGCCGCCCAGTTGGGTTCTGCCATTTTGAGCCATTGGCGGTAGGCCTTGAGGCGAAACTCCAGCATAAACTCTGGCTCATTCTTTTTGGTGGAAATGAGCCGCACCACGTCTTCACTTAGTCCACGCGGAATTGTGTCGGACTCAATCTCGGTGACAAAGCCGTATTTGTAGGGCTGATTTACGAGAGATTTGACAGAGGTAGACATGTTTGGGAGTGATGGAGTGATGGAGTAACAAAATGGTGGAGCGGCAAGAGATTTGTAAAGTCAAGCGAGGTCAAGCAATGCCAAATGCTAAATTCTGAGATTTCGTGATCTCTATCCTCTAAGCCCCTAATACTGACTGGTGACAGAGCGGATCTCGTCAAGGCTGATTTCCTGCTTGTCGCCTGCAAAGTCGTTGTCCGGTGTAAGGAAGAGCATACAGTGGCATTCTTTGCGTTCGCGCATGGGGACGCAGGGACAGTTCCAGTAGGCGGCGGCGGCTTCGGCTTGCTTGTCTTCGTAGTGGCGGCAGGGGCAAAGGGGCGCACCCAGTTCGTCTTTGTGTTTTGCGAGTCCTTCAATGACGACTGCCGTCACGCCTGGATCAACACAGAAGTAGGTGCCAGTGCGCTTTGCGTAGCTTTCAGAGAAGCTACGCATGAGTTCCAGGTTCTTTTCCGAAGCTTGAGTTGGTTTTTCCATGAGTAGGGCGACAGCGCGAACGATTCATGCCTATAATTAAAACAACTTGGGGGTTGCTTTACTCTTTCTATTGTAAAGGTACTTTAGCAACACTTCAGTTGTCAAAGTTAATTGTAAAGCGTTTCGACGCTTTTGAGGGACGATGACCGCAACACAGCAACCGTCCACCAAACAAGATATTCTGCACTATTTGGCCAAGCAGGGGCAGGCGAGCGCTCAAGCGCTGGCAGAGCATTTTGGCATTAGCCCCCAAGCGGTGCGTCGCCACCTGAAAGATCTAACGGATGAGGGACTGGTGGAGCATGAGGCGATGCAGGCCGGGATGGGCCGTCCCAATTACTTATATAAGCTGAGCCGGGGAGGGCGCGATCGCCTGCCGGAGCGATATGACGAGTTTGCTGTCTCGCTGCTGACTACGCTGGCAGAAACCGTGGGCCCCGATCAGATGGGGTCGATTCTCCGCAAGCAGTGGGAGCACAAGGCGTTGGAGTACCGCAAGCAGGTAGGCGCGGGCACGCTGCAAGAGCGAGTGATGCGGCTGGTCGATCTGCGTAAGGCAGAGGGCTATATGGCCGAGTGGCATTTTGTAGAACCGGAGGGCGGCATCACCGAACCCCAGTTCATCATTACGGAATATAATTGCGCGATTTCGCACATTGCCGAGTCGTTTCCTAGCGTGTGCGGTCATGAGCTAGAAATGTTTGAGCTGGCGCTGGGCGATTGTCGCGTGCAGCGGACACACTGGCTGGCCAATGGCGAACATCGCTGTGGCTATCTGATTCAGCCTCAGTAAAAGATCTGCGCAGGGGTAGAGCACGCCAATAGGAAATCGAGTATGGGAATGCCCTGCCAGGTGAATAGCATTTTGAAGTTGGACTCGTCCCAGGGTTATCCTGAGGAACTGGTGCAAGGCAGCCGCCATCATGCTCAAAAGCAGGGCTATCGAATTATGCCAATTGACGTACCCATTTCGTTGGTGGATGAAAACTGGCTCGCCTGGGCAGATATCAAAATATTTAGGCTGGTTTGGGAAAATGGAAAAACCAGCTTAGACTTCGAGATCGAGCGAGTTTATCCGACGCCCATTCTCACTAAGACTTGAGGCTAAGACTTAAGGACTGCCATAGGACTAACGGCGGCCGGTGAGGCGATCGCGCAATTGTTTGATCTTGTCCCGCATTTTGGCTGCTTCTTCAAACTCCAGCTTTTTGGCGGCTTCCTTCATTTCGGCTTCCAGCTTGACGATCAGGTCAGGAATATTGTCCAGCGGCAGCTCGTCCGAGTGGTCAATAATTTCCTCTAGCTCATGGGCGCTGACGCGGCGCGACACTTCCAGAAATTGCAGAATGGCGTTGTTTTGGCGGCGCACGATAGGCTGCGGCGTGATGCCATGCTTCTCGTTGTAGGCCATCTGGATTTCGCGGCGGCGTTCGGTTTCGCTGATGGCTTTGGCCATGCTGTCGGTCAGGTTGTCGGCGTAGAGAATCGCCTGACCCCGGACATGGCGGGCGGCGCGGCCGATCGTCTGGATCAGCGATCGCTCTGCTCGCAAAAAGCCTTCCTTGTCTGCATCCAGAATTGCCACCAGCGACACCTCCGGCAAGTCCAACCCTTCCCGCAGCAGGTTAACCCCAATCAGCACGTCAAACACGCCCTGGCGCAGGTCTTGCAAGATCTCGATCCGCTCGATGGAATTGATTTCTGAATGCAAATAGCGCACCCGAATGCCGCGCTCTTGCAGGTATTCTGTCAGGTCTTCTGCCATGCGCTTGGTCAGCGTGGTGACGAGCGTACGTTCGCCCTTTTCAATGCGATCGCGCACTTCGCCCAGCAGGTCGTCGATCTGCCCGTCCGTGGGGCGCACAAACAGTTCAGGATCAAGCACACCCGTCGGCCGAATCACTTGCTCTACCACGCGCCCCGTGCCCCGTACATAGGGGCTAGACATCTCTTTGCCTTCGCCGATGGTTTCAAACACCCCATCGGACACCTTAAGTTCCCAGTCGCCCGGAGTCGCAGACACAAAAATGCACTGGTTTACCTTTTGCCAGAATTCTTCTTCCTTCAGCGGGCGGTTGTCGGCGGCGCTGGGCAGGCGAAACCCGTGTTCGATCAGTACGGTTTTGCGAGCGCGATCGCCGTTATACATACCCTTGAGCTGCGGCAGCGTGACGTGCGACTCGTCAATCACCAGCAGCCAGTCATCGGGGAAATAGTCGAGCAAGCACTCCGGCGGCGACCCCGCCTCCCGACCCGCCAAGTGCCGCGCGTAGTTTTCCACGCCATTGCAATAGCCGACTTCCCGCAGCATTTCCAGGTCATAGCGGGTGCGCTGCTCTAGTCGCTGTGCTTCTAGCAGTTTGTTTTCGCTTTCCAGTTCTGCCAGTCGTTCTTTCAGCTCTTCCTGAATGGCAGCACAAGCCTCTTCCAGTCGATCCTCTGGTGTCACAAAGTGCTTTGCCGGATAAATATTGATTGACTCCAGGCTTTGCAGCGTCGCACCCGTGATCGGATCGATGTAGCGAATCGCGTCGATCTCGTCACCAAAAAACTCAATCCGAATGATCCGATCTTCGTACGCGGGGCCAATCTCTAAAACATCCCCTTTGACCCGGAAGCGGCCACGTCCCACGTCCAAATCATTACGCTCATATTGCACGGTAGAGAGATCGCGCAAGATCTGTCGCTGGTTCATCTCCATGCCCACGGAAAACCGCACGGATGCATTCAGATATTCCGACGGAATTCCCAGACCGTAAATGCAGCTAATGGAGGCAACGACGATTACATCTTTGCGCTCAAACAGCGATCGCGTGGCGGAGTGGCGCAGCATATCGATTTCTTCGTTAATCGACGCCGTTTTGGCAATGTAGGTATCCGTCACCGGAATGTAGGCTTCCGGCTGGTAATAGTCGTAATAGCTGATGAAATATTCAACCGCGTTGTCGGGAAAAAACTCGCGCAGCTCATTACACAACTGCGCCGCCAGGGTTTTGTTGTGCGCCAGCAGCAGGGTGGGCTTGCCCACATTTTGAATCACGCGGGCGATGCTGTGGGTTTTGCCGGTGCCCGTCGCCCCCAGCAAGGTTTGGTAGCGGTGCCCCTGCTCAAGGTAGTCGGTCAATTGGGCGATCGCCTTAGGCTGGTCGCCTTTCGGTTCAAACGGTGCCTGAATGTTGAACGATGACATACCTGCCGCAATTTCCTGAGATCGAGCAACACTCTTACATGATGACGGATTTACCGAATTTCGGGGATCGATCTGGGAATAATTACTCACTTAGGGGGCCTGCAAATCCGGAACCCTGGGTTATATTAAAAAGAATTACAGAAACGCAGACACTGATTGACAAAAGTGCAGGTTTCCCCATTAACTCTATTAACTTTAGTTGTGCGTGTGAGGGCAGTTCGGTGACGTTTCAGACTTCTTTGACGGCAACCACTGGCGATTCTCAAATTGCCGAATTTTTTCAGCAATCGGCAGGCGAATGGCGCTCTGAGCGGCGCTATTACACCCTGCCTGACGGCGACACCAAGGAAATGGTCAGCCAAATTAAAGTGCGCTTCCTTACGCAGGGCTGCGAAGAACTCCGGCACCTGGCCCGCCTGCATGGTCTGGAAGACGAAACCTGTCTCACCTGCGGCACCGAAGTCACCTGGGACAGCGCCGAAGCCGTGTCGGGACGCACCAAGTCCAGAGGCTTAACCCTCTTTGGGGCGATGGGAAACCTGCTGTATCGCGATCGCGGTTTTGCCACCACCAAGCCCGTCACCGCGCTGTATTACTTCACCAATCCCCAAACCCTTTGCCTCCGCACCGAATATAAAGGCTCCTCCTTCGAGGAAGAAATTAAGCTGATCGGGCAACTCTATCGCACTCGCCAAACCATCATCACCCGCGAAGGTGAACAGCAGATGATCGGGCAATACCTGGAGAAGCGGATTGTCTAATCAAGTGTCCGTGATAGACATTGCTAGGGTTTGGGTTGAAGTCGTCGCGCAAGATGGAGCCGAATAGCGAGAGTTTGCGGATGCAGTGCTAATGCTTACAAAACTCTGCGAATTTTGCGCGATCGCGCGTGATGTGCGCGAGTTTTGCCGCGAGTGCGGGAGAAACAGCAGCGGGAAGCTGCTCGCGGCATAACGCGGCATAACAAGGTGGATGTGGCAAACCTTATCCAATCGCGGGTTGGGAGTTTTGAGTTGCTTTTTCTGACTCCTTCCTCAAACTCTTACAGCGCCTGAGCTATCTTTGGGAAGAAGCACTTCCTGGGGGTCGGAGCGATGGGGCGGACATGGTGGGGGCAGACATGGTGGATTGGACTGTTTTTGGCGGGGCTGATTTTGGCGCTGAGTCAGGTGCCGGGGTTGGGCAGCCGGGGCGATTATGAGTCCATCGTGCTGGACTTTCGGGATGACCTGGCGGCGGCAGAGGTGGAGCAGCAGCTAGGGGCGATCGCCCAACAATTCAGCATCACGCCCCAGCTCAACAGCGCTTTCTCCCAAGCGGAGCAGGTCTACATTCTGCCCGGAGACAAACGCCTACTGAAAGCCCTGCGCCGATCCGACCTGCGCCGCTACACCGAATCCATCGACCCCAACTATATCTATCGCACGCTCGACGTGCCCAACGACCCCGACTATCCCAAGCAGTGGAACCTCCAGAGTATCCAGATGGAGTCTGCCTGGAATGAGACGAAAGGCGCAGGGATGACCATTGCCGTGATCGACACGGGCATCGCGCCAGTGCCCGACTTGCAGGACACTCAGTTTGTCCCCGGCTATGACTTTGTGAACGACCGAGAAGAGGCGATCGACGACAACGGCCACGGCACCCACGTCGCCGGGACAATCGCCCAATCGACCAACAACAATCTCGGCGTGGCGGGCATTGCCTACGAAGCCAAGCTGATGCCGCTGAAGGTGCTGAGTGCAGAGGGCGG
>RFIF01000393.1 GCA_003695655.1 Cyanobacteria bacterium J069 | reverse complement strand
CTTATGTGGTCATCTCCGTCACCCCGTCACTCCCTTACCCTCTCTTTCTGATGCTCGATCCACCGCTGATTGACCTGGGGCAGCTCTTTTTCCCAAAAGGCGTGATAATCATGCATTTCGCGGAGGCGCTGCTGAGACTGCGGGGATTGGGTTTTAACGAGGTCGAGGCCACGTTCAGAGAGCTTTCGGAAGGCGGTGATGCGGGCGAGCTGCTGTTCATGAAGCTGTGACCAGGCGTGGGGTTTGATTTGAAAGAAATCGCGGCGATCGCCCGGTAGCGGCAGCCGCTCGATCAGCCCGATCTGGATCAGCAGGCGCGTCATGGAGCTAATGGAGCCTTTGCTGGCTTGCAACACTTCTGCCAGTTCGCCACTCGACTGGTGCGACGGTTGCGAAATCAGCAGCCAGCCAAAGATGCGCCCAGCCATCCGGGGAAGCCCCATTAGCTCAAACATCAGCCCGACTTCCTCAACAAAGTGCGTTTGCTCGAACGGCTGCTCTCGATTCAACAGTGTCCACCTTAATCTAGATCTTAACGAGACTTAACACGAATCGCCCTTCGTTTGGAATGTTCAGCAATCACTGAACTGATTGAACGCCAGGAATAAAAGAACTCTCTCCCAGTAACTCCACTTTAGCCTAGGGGCATTCCTGAGGCTTCACCCAGTGAGTTTCACCCGGCTGGATGACGCACCTGCGGCTATAACTGCGACAAATGAACTGTGACAAATGCAGCAACCCGCAGCAGCTAGTCTGTCCTACGCCAGATCAGTATCGAGCCATCAGCACTCCCGCTCGCCAGAATTCGCCCCGCTTCTAGAAAATCCACGGCTGTCACAGCGTCTTCGTGCTCTTCTAAAACGCAGAGAAGCTGCTGCGTTTCTATATTCCACAGGCGAATGGTGCGATCGCCACTACCGCTTGCCACAATGTCCCGACTTTGCCCCGTGGACACGCTGGTGATGGCCGCTGTGTGTCCTGCCAACGTTGCCGAGAGGCGATCGCTCGCCAGATCCCAAATTCGCAGATGCTGATCCCCACAGCCCAGGATCAATCGCCGAGAGTCAGCCGTGAACGCCATCGCCACAATGCCACCACATTGCCAGCTTAAAGTCCGCAGAGGGCGGTTCAAACTCAGGTTCCACAGGACGAGAGAACCTTCGTGGCTGGCGATCGCCAGAGTTTGTCCGTCAGGACTGATTTGCATCGTGGAAACCTCGGCTGTGTGCCAGCTCAAGCCCTTGATCAATTTGCCCGATCGCAAATCCCAAAAGGTAATACTGCCATCTTTGCTGGCGGCAAGTAGGATTGGCTCTTGGGGATGAAACACAACCGCCGCGAGAGATTCTGCCTGTGGCGTCAGCGTCTTTAGCAGCGTGGCAGTGCGGAGATGCCAAAGCTTGATTTCCGGTTTGGTGCTGCTGCTGGCCAGCATTTCGCCATTCGCGCTGAGGGCAATGGAGGCGATCGCCAATAAACGCGCCGCCAAAGTACATAGCAAGGTTCCTTTCAGCGGGTTCCAAAGTTGAATCAAACCGTCTTTGCTGGCGCTAATCAAGCTCTTGCCATGCAGATTGAACCGCAAACTCGTCACTTTATCCTCGTGAGGACTTAAGGGGTGAATGCATTCCCAGGTTTGACCGTTCAAGTTCGTAGGCGTCACAACTTCTGAGGCGTCTTCGCCACGCGAGCCACCCGCTCTAGCCGGGCGCAAGGACGACTTTTGCTGGATTAATCCCAGCTCTTTGGCTTTTCGCAAGTCTGACTCTGCACCCAGCTCCAGTCCCATCAAGGAATAGACAAATCCGCGATGCCGATAGGCTTCGGCATAGTCTGGATTCACCCTAATGGCGCTTCTGAAATGTGCGATCGCTGCCTCGTATTGACCTGCCTTGGCGAGGTCGGCGCCCGTTTGATAAAACACTTCAGCGGCAGATGCACCCGAAGCGTAGATTTTGGTGCGTTTGGTACGCGATGCTGAGCGTTCAGAAGCATCTGACTCGTTGGATAGGTCAGCCGCTGAATCGCTTGGGGCTGTTTCAGAGTAAATTCTAGGCTGATCAGACGGGCTAGACGCGAGAAACGCTTTGATTTTTTGATATGCCTCGTTGATTTTTTTGATTTCTTCTTCGGCGTGCTGTTTTTGCTCCGCGTCGGCAAACTGATCGGGATGCCAGCGTTTTACAAGGGCGCGATAGGCGGCTTTCACGTCTGGTTCCAGTGCCCCGAATTCCAGTTCGAGCAGCTCGTAATAGCGATTCATTTCTGCCATGTCGCCGGAATCGAGTCCTCGCAGGAATTAGAGTCTCAGTACCATCCAAACACCCCTAACCTAGTATTCACACAATCCTGGCGAGATGACCATCACAGCCCTTTGATGCAGTTGCGAGATCAAAATCTGTCCTAGTGTGGCAGGAATTGGGGAGCGTCCCTGCTAGAGTCATCAACAGCCGTCTCTTTCCTCGATCGTCGCCCCTCATGAACTCTGTTGACCTCGCCTTTACCCCTGCCCTGGAGCAGGCCCGACTGATTCGCAGTCGCGAAATTTCACCGCTGGAACTGGTCGAGCTGTATCTGGAGCGGATTGAGCGGCTCAATCCCTTGCTGGGCAGCTATTTCACGGTGATGTCCGAGACGGCGATCGCCACTGCTAAGGCCCAAACCGACCAGCTCACCCAGGCTGATCCGGTGGAGCTGCCGCCCTTTTTTGGCGTGCCGATTTCGATCAAAGACCTGACCCCGGTGGCGGGCGTGTGCTGTAGCTATGGCTTGAAAGTGGCAAAAAACCGCGTGGCCAAAGAGGACGCAGGCGTTGTAACGCGGCTGCGACAGGCGGGATTTATCCTCTTGGGCAAGACGGCGGCTTCGGAAATCGGCTCCACGCCCTTTACGGAGCCGCGTGGGTTTCCGCCCGCCCGCAATCCCTGGAACCTGGACTATACGCCGGGTGGGTCGAGTGGGGGCGCGGCGGCCTCGGTGGCGGCGGGCTTGGCGGCGATCGCCCAGGGCACAGACGGCGGCGGCTCGATCCGCGGGCCCGCCTTTTGCTGTGGGCTGGTGGGGATAAAGCCGTCGCGGGGGCGGGTGTCGATGGCTCCGGTGGGCGATCGCCTCAACGGACTGCCCACCGACGGCCCCATCGCTCGCACCGTCGCGGATGCAGCTGCCCTGCTGGACGTGATGGCGGGCTATGTCGTGGGCGATCCCTACTGGCTGCCCGACCCAAATCCCAGCTTTTTGGCAGCGACAGAGCGACCACCGGGTTTGCTGAAAATCGGCTTTACAACTGATTTTTCGCCGCTTGGCTGCGCCGATGCCGCCTGCACGCAAGCCGTCATGGACACGGCAAAACGCCTGGAAGCGATGGGTCACACCGTCGAACCCGTGCGGCTCAACCTCGACGATCTGATAGAACCGCTGATTGCTGTGTGGCAGACGGGCGTGGATGTAGGGGTGCCCTGGTTTGTCATGGGCAAGCTAAATCGCTGGCTCTATTGGCGATCGCGCAAACGCAGCGCCGGGCAATTTTTGACGGCGGTGAACCAGATGCAAATCGCGTCGCGTCGCATTGTGGCCACGCTGATCGACTACGACGCGACGATTTTCCCAGTTTTCCTGCATCCCACGATTCGCGTAGGAGAATGGGCGCGGCTGCCCGCCCGTCAAATGTTTCAAAATATCGTCCACTGGGTGGCTCCCAGTCCAATTCTCAACGCCACGGGTCAGCCCGGCATTGCGCTGCCGACGGGCTTTACTGAGCAGGGCCTACCGCTGGGCATTCAGTTGGTCGGCCGTCCGGCAGGCGAAGAAACGCTGATCTCTATCGCCGCCCAGCTTGAGCAAGACCAGCCCTGGAGCCAGCACCGGCCGGCGATCGCCACCGCTCATCCCAGGAGTTAGGAGTCAGGGATCAGGGG
>RFIF01000392.1 GCA_003695655.1 Cyanobacteria bacterium J069 | reverse complement strand
GGGCGCTGGGGCTGCTGGGATTTGGGGTGAGCCTGGCGTTTCTCTGGGGAAATTTGGCGATCGCCCACCGCAATTCCGATCCGCATCTCAACCTGACGCAAATTCCTCGCTTCGGGGGGCTGCGGCTACGCCCTTTGTTTTTGCTGGTGCTGGGCATCAGCCTGTGGATGAGTGCGGCACTGGCCTACCATGCAGGCGTGGCAACCAGCCACTGGCGACCCGCCTTGAGTGTTTATACGCCGGCCGCGCAGGTGCCCGTGCGCTTTCGGGCCGAAACGCTGTGGCAATTGCTCGGCACCAGCCTTCAGCAGCCGCTGCTGGCGTTGATGATTGTGGGTCTGGCAGTGGGGTTGCTGGTTTATCCAAGGGTGCTGCTGTGGGGCTGGGCACTGTTGACCAGTCTGGGCTTTGGGTTGGTGCTGTCAGAATATTGGGCGAAGCTGCTGTTGGCCTTTGCGCCCACGCCTTTCGACCGCGCCGATCCACTGTTTGGGCGGGACATTGGGTTTTATGTGTTCCGGCTGCCAGCGCTGGAGCTGTTGTCCTATTGGGTCATGGGTCTGACGCTGCTGGGGCTGCTGTCGGTGGCGCTGGTCTACCTGCTCGCAGGGGATAGCCTCAGCGAGGGAAAATTCCTGGGCTGGTCGCTGCCGCAGTTGCGCCATTTCTGTGGATTGGGCGGCGTACTGATGCTGGCGATCGCCCTGGCCCACTGGCTAAATCGCTATGGACTGCTCTATTCCAGTAGCGGCGTGGCTTATGGGGCGGGCTTTACCAACGTTCAGGTGCGTTTGCCAATCCACAGTATTTTGGCGGTGGCGGCGCTGGTGCTGGGCGGCGTGCTGCTGTGGCAAGCGGTGCTGTCGCAGCGGTGGCAGGTGATTCCCCAGGCAGTGAGTAGATCGACTGTTCCGTCTACAGTGCCCCGCTCTAGCAATGTCTCTGGACAAACTCCGCTGCGTTCTTCCAGGAATGGTTTGCCTGGCCGAGCGGCTCGCGTTCCTGCCAGAGCAGCCCCGCCCACCTCAGCGATGTCGCTCAAGGGCTGGCGATCGCGCGAACAGCGAATTGCCGACTATGCCCAATGGTCAGGGGCTGCTGTCAATCTGCCGCTGCGCTCTGAGACGGAAACCCCGCCTGCTCTGCTGCCTCGCCGAGTGCCGCCGCTGTTTTGGGGGCCGATGCTGCATCTGGGCATTGCGGCGATCGCTACCACGCTGATCCCGTTTGTGGTGCAGAGCTTCGTCGTGCAGCCTAACGAATTGGCGCTAGAAACGCCCTACATTGAGCGCACGATCGCCCTGACTCGCGACGCCTTTAATCTGGAGGTGATTCAGGACGATATTTTTGATCCCCAGTCCAACCTGACGCTGGCGGATTTGCAGGATAACAACCTCACCATCGACAACATCCGTCTATGGGACTCGCGCCCGCTGCTGGAAACCAACCGCCAGCTTCAGCGGATCCGCCCTTACTACGAGTTTCCCGATGCCGATCTCGATCGCTACCAGCTCCCCACCACCCAGGGCACTATTGGACTACGCCAGGTGCTGATTGCTGCCCGCGAGCTGGACTATGAGGGTGTGCCTGCTGAGGCCAAAACCTGGGTCAACAAGCACCTCACTTATACCCACGGCTATGGCTTTACCGTCAGCCCCGTGAACACGGCCGATGAGGGCGGCTTGCCCAGCTATTTTGTGGAGGGCATTGAGCAATTTGTGAGCGATCCCCGCATTGCTGCCCTGCTGCCCTCCAATAATCCGCGCATTTACTTTGGGGAGCTGACTAATGATTTTGTGCTAACCCGCACCCGCGCCCTGGAGCTGGATTATCCCAGCGGCGGCGACAACGTGTACAACAACTACGACGGGCAGGGCGGCATTAGTATTGGCTCTTACTGGCGGCGGCTGCTGTTTGCGCGGCATCTCAACGACTGGCGGATGCTGTTTAGCGACCAGATTACGAACGAGTCGCAACTGCTGTACCGCCGCAATATTCTCAAACGGGTGCAGGCGATCGCCCCGTTCCTCCGCTACGATGGCGATCCGTATCCTGTAGCGGTCGAGTTTGATGTGCAAAGCGGCCCGACCGATTCGCCGCCCAGCTCGCTGTATTGGATTCTGGATGCGTACACAACGAGCGATCGCTATCCCTACTCCGACCCGCGCAGCAATGATTTCAACTACATCCGCAACTCCGTCAAAGTCATTGTGGATGCCTACAACGGCAGCGTCACCTTTTACATAGCCGACCCCAGCGACCCGATCATCCAGTCCTGGAATCGCCTGCTGCCAGATATGTTTCGTTCGTTTGAAACGCTGCCCCCTGCCCTCCGCAGCCACATCCGCTATCCCCAGGACTATTACCAGGTGCAGTCCAATCAGCTCATGACCTACCACATGACTGATCCTCAGATTTTCTATAACCGGGAAGACGAGTGGCGCGAACCCAACGAAATCTATGCCAACGAGTCGCAGGTTGTGCCGCCGTATTATCTAATCACCAAGTTGCCGATCGCCGACACGGAAGAATTTGTGCTGCTGCGCCTATTTACCCCGTCCCAGCGGACAAACCTGATCGGCTGGCTGGCGGCTCGCTCTGATGGAGACAATTACGGCAAAGTGCTGCTCTACCGCTTTCCCAAGCAGCGGCTGATCTTTGGACCTGAACAGATCGAAGCCCGAATCAACCAAGACCCGCTAATTTCTCAGCAGATTTCGCTTTGGAACCGGCAAGGCTCGCAGGCGATCCAGGGCAACCTGCTGGTGATTCCGGTTGAAGATTCGCTGCTGTACGTAGAACCGCTATACCTCCAGGCAGAGCAAAATCGACTGCCCACCCTGACGCGGGTCATCGTCGCCTACGGCAACCGCATCGTCATGGCAGAAACGCTCCAGGAAGCCCTCAATGCCATCTTTATCGATGCCCCTGTAAACAGCGACCCTGGGGCTAGCGTAAGCAATGATAATCCCGAAGCGCCGCCCGATGGGACGATTGTGCGACCGCTGCCAGAGACGAGTGGGGAAGGCGATGCGGTGGTGGAGTGATGGGGTGATGGAGTGTTGGAGTGAT
>RFIF01000391.1 GCA_003695655.1 Cyanobacteria bacterium J069 | reverse complement strand
TCACTGCTCACTGCTCACTGTTCACTGCTCACTGCTCACTGTAAAAGATGAATCCTGCACTGTCTCAATTCGGTCAACAAATGTCCCACCTCAGCGGGGTGCGGGCAATCATGAAAGACATTATTGAAACGCTGCGGACGGCAAAAGGACGAGAGTTTATTAACCTGAGTGCAGGGAATCCGGTGATTTTGCCAGCGGTGGAACAGCTTTGGCGCGACTGCACGGTGGAACTGCTGGAGAGTGCGGAGTATGGCGAGGTGGTCTGTCGTTATGGGTCGAGCCAGGGCTATCAGCCGCTGATTGAGGCGGTGGTGGCGGACTATAACCAGCGCTATGGCTTGCAGTTAGGCGATCGCAATATTCTCATAACCCCCGGCAGCCAGTCGCTTTACTTCTTGGCGGCTAACGCGCTGGGGGGCTACACCACAGATGGACGGCTAAAGCAAATCGTGCTGCCCCTCAGCCCCGACTATACAGGCTATGGCGGCGTCACGCTGATTCCTGAAGCGCTGCGGGCCTATCGCCCCCACCTAGACATTGATGCCACGGCCCATCGGTTTAAATATCGCCCCAATTTCGACCAGCTAGAAATTAACGAATCGACCGGGTTTGTGTTGTTTTCTCGTCCCTGTAATCCAACGGGGAATGTGCTGACGGATGACGAAGTGCGGAAGATTGCCGCCCTGGCATCTCCCTATAATGTGCCGGTATTCGTCGATTCTGCCTACGCGCCGCCCTTTCCCTGTCTAAATTTCACCGAGATGACCCCCATTTTTGGGCCAAATATCGTTCACTGCACCAGCTTGTCAAAAGCTGGACTGCCGGGGGAACGAGTGGGCATTGCGATTGGCGATGAGCGCGTGATTCAAACTCTGGAGGCGTTTTTGACGAATCTGTGCCTGCACTCGCCGCGTTATGGGCAGGCGATCGCCGCTCGCGCTATCCAATCCGGTCGTCTTGCCGCCGTGTCTGAGCAGGTAATTCGTCCTCACTATCAGCATAAGTTTGCAGTGCTAGAAGCCTCGCTGGACGCGGCTATGCCGGCTGATCTGCCCTGGTTTCTGCATCGGGGTGAGGGCGCAATTTTTGCCTGGCTCTGGCTACAAGATTTGCCTATGACCGATTGGGAATTTTATCAGGCGCTAAAGCAGGCGGGGGTCATCGTCGTACCGGGCAGTCCTTTCTTTCCGGGGTTGCAGGCAGAATGGCGACACAAACAAGAGTGCTTCCGCATTAGCCTGACGGCAACGGAAGCTGAATTGGCGGCAGCAATGCAGCGGCTGGCACAGGTGGCAGAACGGGTCTATGGCCGGGGGCAGGAGTCAGGGGTTAGGAGTCAGAGGCAGGGCGTAATTGCTCCACAACGCTGACACTCTCTTGCCCTCTGTGCGGCTAGCGTTGCGGAGCAATATCTTCCACTCCTGACCCTTGCCGTAGCATTGATGCCAAAAGAGTCGCATTGATGCCAAAAGAAAAGAGACATCCCCTGGTAGGCATGTCTCTCTTTAAGAGAAGAATTTTAAGAGAAGAATTAGGTCAGAGAATCGCGAAATTACTTGATCGCGACCTTGCCACCGGCTTCTTCCAGCTTTTTCTTGGCTTCTTCAGCGGCTTCCTTGGGCACGCCTTCGCGCACTGCCTTGGGCGTGGATTCCACCACTTCCTTAGCTTCTTTCAGACCCAGACCGGTCAACTCACGGACAATCTTCAGCACGGCGATCTTCTTGTCAGCGGGAACTTCTTCAAGCACCACATCAAACTCGGTCTTTTCTTCGACCTCTTCAGCCGCCGCCGCGCCGCCAGCGCCCGGTGCCATCATCATCATGCCGCCAGCGGGAGCCGCTGCCGTGACGCCGAAGGCTTCTTCAATCTGCTTGACCAGATCAGCCGCTTCCAGCAGAGTAAGGGTCTTGAGCTTTTCCAGAATTTCGTCAGTTGCAGCAGACATGTGTATATTCCTCTACGAGTTGTATGTTCAAAACACGAAACAATTCAGGCAAACGTTCATTCAGCATTAAGCTGATGTCTTATTTGTCCCGTTCGAGCTAGGCCGCATCTTTGTCCTTGTCGGCGATCGCCTGTGTGACTCGAGCCAGCGAAGCCGGAACCTCTTTGATACCCACGGCCACCTTGGTCGCCACGGCATTGATCGCGCCAGCAATCTGACTGATAAGCTGTTCCTTCGACGGCAGATCGCCAATGGCTTTCACGTCGTCTTCCGTCAGAATGCGCCCTTCCAGCACGCCGCCGCGCAGCACGCTTTTCTTAGACGCTTTTTGGAAGTCTTGATAGGCCTTAATCGCACCGCCTACGTCGTCTTTGATCAGCAAAAAGGCTGAAGACTCTTTGCACAGCGGCACGATTGATTCCCAGGTTTCATCACCCTTTACGGCAATTCGCATGAGGGTATTTTTGGCCACTCGGCATTCCGTGCCTGAGGGGCGCAGCCGTCGCCGGAGATCGGTAATCTCTGCAACCGTCAACCCTTTGAAGTCAATGACCACCGCCATCTGGGCTTGGCTCAAACTCTCTTTGAGTTCAGCCACAAGTGCTTGCTTGTTTTTCAGTGTTCTACCCATTTCCGTCTCACCTCCTTAAGTTGGGTGTCATCACCAAATCTGTCTGAATTGAATCCTGAACGCAAAATGCCCCGGCGATCGCCGGGGCAAGTCTAGACAGGGCTGAAAGCCACACAGTTTGTGTGATCAACCCAATATCAATACTTGACCTCGGCAGGATAATTAAGCCGTTTGCCCCTGCTGTCTCTGGCCGTCAGGATTCAATTTTCTAAACGATGAAACTCGATTGTGCGATCGCCTTTCCTCAAAGCTATGGGGAGTAAAACTATAGGGAACTTGCCTGGCAAGCCATGAACCAACGGACTGGCTCCAGACAGTCAAGCTCTCTAAGCCGCGTCCGTAGTCTTCAGGTCACGCAGCGCTGCAATGTCCACTTCAATCGAGGGGCCCATCGTTGCTGCTACATACATGGTGCGCCAATAGCGACCTTTTGCACCCGAAGGACGGTTCCGATCGATAGTTTCTTGCAGTGCCTTTAGATTCACCAGCAAGTCTTCGGTCGAAAAGGTAGACTTACCAAACATAACGTGGACAATTCCAGACTTGTCCGCTCGAAACTCCAGCTTACCAGCTTTAAACTCATCGATAGCTTGAGCTAGGTCAAACGTGACCGTGCCACCTTTGGGGGAGGGCATCAAGCCGCGAGGACCTAGTTGACGCCCTAGCTTGGCCACCTGGGGCATCACGTCTGGCGTGGCAATCAGCACGTCGAAATCCATCATGCCTTTCTGGATCTGGTCAATCAGTTCTTCGGAACCAGCCAGGTCTGCACCTGCATTCGTCGCTTCTGTAACCTTTTCACCGCGAGCAATCACCGCCACCCGTACCACCTGACCTGTTCCCTTAGGAAGGGCAACCGTGGTGCGAAGCTGCTGGTCAGTGTACTTGGGATCAATGCCCAGCCGGATATGTGCTTCAGCGGATTCGGGGAACTTAGCCGTGGCCGTTTCCTTCAGCAGAGCCAGCGCATCTAAGGGCGCATAGGGACGTTCTTCGACTTTGCTTTGCAGCTCTCGCAAGCGCCGCGACACTTTCTTTACCATGCTGTCAATCTCCTCTGGGGTATTAGCGGGCGATCGCCCTCCCCCGATAAATGAATAAACTCAGTCCGTAAATTCAGCCCGTAAATCAAGCAATCAAGCTGGCAATGCTGCCTAGTCAGCAACCGTTACGCCCATATTGCGAGCGGTGCCTTCCACAATCTTCATCGCCGCCTCAACGTCATTGGCATTGAGGTCAGGAAGCTTGGTTTGAGCAATTTCCCGCAGCTGAGCGCGAGTGATTGATCCCACCTTCTTTTTATTCGGCTCACCCGATCCGCGCTCAATCTTTGCCGCCTTAGCAATGAGCTTAGAAGCGGGAGGCGTTTTCAAAATAAACGTAAAACTCCGGTCTTCAAACACCGAAATTTCTACCGGAATCACCATACCAGCCTGATCTGCTGTTCTGGCGTTATATTCCTTGCAGAACATCATGATGTTGACACCGTGCTGACCCAATGCCGGCCCAATGGGCGGTGCTGGGTTTGCTTTTCCGGCGTTAATTGCCAACTTAATAATCGCGACTACCTTTTTTGCCATTGCCCACTAACTCTGCTTTTGAACCTGATTAAACTCCAACTCGACCGGGGTATCTCGCCCGAAGATTGACAGCAGCGCCTTGAGCTTGCTCCGCTCTGGACTAACCTCAATCACTTCACCCTCAAAATCTTTGAACGGCCCTGAGAGAACGATGATCTTGTCACCCGCAGCCATGTCAATTTTGACGACTGGCTTTTGCTCCTGCGCCCGCTTAAAGATTCGCTCCACCTCTGAATGACCCAGCGGCATGGGCTTCACATGCCCTCGTCCTCGTCCGTAGCGGCGCTTTTGCTCCGCTCCGACAAAGTTGATGACATTAGGCGTGTTTTTCACCACCTGCCAGGCATCATCGTCCATCACCATGCGAATCAAGACATATCCCGGAAACACCTTCTCTGCGCCTTCTTTTGGCTTGTTGCCTTTCTGCGGCTTGAGAATCGGAGTTTGAGGAATCTCGATTTGGAGAATGCGATCAGCCACGTCTAGCGTTTCGATCCGCTGCTCCAGGTTGATTTTGACCCGGTTTTCGCAGCCTGAAGCAACTTGAACTGCATACCAGCGAGGCGCGCCTTGAGAGGCAGTCTCTTGATTGTCGCGGGAAGGCGCTTCCCCCGAAACTTCATCAATGGGCAGCAAATTGTCTGATTCATCCGATGCAAGCATGATTCAGAACCCCCTTAGAACACCTTTCCGGCGGCCCAAATAAAGAAGTTGTCAAACAGGTAAATGAGGGTGGCAGACAGAGTAACCATGAGAATCACAGCGAGAGACTCGCTGATGAGCTGCTGACGGCTGGGCCAGACCACCTTGTCTAACTCTTCTTTGGTTCCTTTCAAGAACTCGGAAAGGTTAAATCCAGATTTTTCGGCGATCGCCTTTGCGTCGGCACTCTTAGCAGGCTTCGTCTCCGCAGGCTTGACGACATCCTGAGCCATCTCCTCATTTTTCTCTGCCACAATCGCACTCCTTGCCTGAACGGAACTTATGGAGAAAAACAGCGCATCCCCTCAAATGGACGACCCGCATCCCAAGGCGAAGATCTCTCCCAAGCTAGTAATTCAGTGAACGAACTGCACCTTTCTTGAAGATGCTGAGCCAGAAACACTCAATCATGGGAAACTTTGCCGCAGAAGCAACCACCTGAGGCCCAAATTGCGCTTTCCCATCATAGCATAGTAGCTTTCCTAAGTTATTCCGAAATATTTTGCGATTCCGCGTCGCGGACTGTTTGCTTGGTTCTGTCTTTATGCCCTACCCACGGACATTTCTGTACATGGATGGACATTTCTACAGATAGCTATCGACCATACCAGTTGCGGTGGGGAGTGGGGGGCAAGGACACAAGCTGGACTGGGTGCTGTGCGAGAACCTGACGATATAGATCCTCAAGGCGGCTAATGTTGCGACTGAGCGTGTAGCGATCGAGCACCCGCTGGCGAGCTTTTTGCCCTAGCATCTGCGTCATTTCAGGATGTTCGCTAAACAGGGGCAAGAGCGTTTGCAGTTGCGAGAGCACGCGCTGTGTACTCAGCACGATGCCCGCGCCCGCTTCCAACACTTCACCATCGGCTCCGGCATCGGTTGCCATGCAGGCAACCCCACAGGCCATTGCTTCTAGCAGTGACAGCGACAGCCCTTCTACCAGAGAGGGCAGAATGAACACATCTGCGCCGCGCAGAATGTCAATGCGCCGCTGTTCGTCGGCAACAAACCCCAGCCAGATAATGCCCAGATCTTCGCCATAAAACGGTTGGAGCGTTGCGGCGAGGGGCCCGCTGCCCACGATCGCCAGCTTGCTGCCTTTGGGCATTTCAGAATGCTTCCAGGCTTTTAGCAGGGATTCTACATTTTTTTCGGTGGCAATGCGTCCTTGGTAAACAAATAGGCGACGGGCGTCCAGCTCCGCCTTGATGTGGGATGGGCCCGGCGAGTATCGCTCAACGTCTACCCCGTTGGGAATGACGGCCAGGCGGCTGTCTGGTACGCCGAGGCGCACCAGCAGGTCGCGCTGAATTTCTGAAAAGATAATCACCCGATGATAGTTGGCGAGAAAGGGCGCATAGAGCTGATACATCAGGTGCTGGGTGCCTGAGGTTAGGTTACGCCGCTTGCGATCGAAGGGGGGGTGAAACGTGGCAATGAGCGGCAGGTTTAGCTCTTCGCAGATTTCGGGCAACACAAAATCTAGCGGAGAGAGCGTCAGGGAGGCATGAACCAAGTCGGGCTTGAGCCGCTGGAGGGACTGGGTTAGCACCTTGCTCGACTTGGGAGAAGGAACCGTGTAGATCTGCGATTTGTAGAGGCAGGGGATCGAGACTTCTTGGAACTCGTCGGCCTGGGTTTCGGCGGCGAGTTCTTCTTGGGCAAAGTGGAGAAAACTGACCTGATGCCCCCTTTCTAGGAGCGCGTTGGTGACTTCGCGTCCGTAGGTGACATTGCCACAAAAAGGAGATTTTTTACCTAGCCAAGCAATATGCATTCAACTTGTCGAAAGATTAAGAAAAGTCGGGGATGAATACAAGAATTTAATCATCATTTAATCGTTTGCGATACGGTAGCGGAGTTGGAGCCGCTGATGGATTGGGTAAAAATGCCAGCGGCGATCGCCACGGTCGCCAGCCCCAGAAACACCACTCGCAGCCCAAACAGCGTTTCTGCCACACCCGCCAGCGCCAGCGGCAGACTGAGGGCAATGTTGACAGCATTGTTTTGCAGCCCAAACACTTTGCCCCGCATTTCTTCGGGCGTTTCTTCTTGGATCACCGTTTGCAGTGGAATCGCCACAATTGCCGCACAGGCTCCAAATGCGACCAGCAGCAGCAGCGCGGGCACCAACTGCTGGGTAAAGAAAGACATCGCTGCCAGCGTTGTGCCCATGCCTAGAGAGCCGTAGAGACTGAGGCGATGGCGGGGCAGGCGTGACCCCAAGTGGCCTAGCGTCACCGCCCCCAGCGCCATGCCCACGCCGCCTGCCGCCAGCAAAAAACCAAATTGGGACGACTTAATCGCTGGCATGACTTCTGCCAAGCGTACTGCCAGCACTGCCAGCGCCGCAAAGATGGAAAACAGCACAATCAGCTGAATCAGCGCCGCCCGCACCCCGGCTTGCTGCTTGAGATAGCGCAGTCCATCGCGGATATTTTCCCAGACGGGGGGCAGGTCGTCTTTCGACTGATCGATGGTTTCATGGGGCTGGATCAGCAACAGCAGCAGCCCCGCCAGGACATAGCTGATGCCCACAATCAGCTCCTTACCAATGCTGAGATGCAGCCCAAACTGAGCCGCCAGGTGAGCGATCGCCCCATCCGCCAGCACCAGCAGCGGCTCGCCCACCGCAAACCCAACAATTACCGAAGCCATCATCGTCGTCGTGTAGAGCGAGTTTGCAGACAGCAGATGCTTCCGGTCTACCAGCATGGGAATTGCGGCTTGCTCGGCGGGCGCAAAAAACTGCGTCAGCGTAGACACTAGAAACGTCACGCTCAGCAGCGTCACAAAGCCCACCGGAATCCCCGCCAGCGGCGACCAGCCCTGCGAGAGCCACATCAGCGGCGGCAGCACCAGCACCAGCCCGCCCCGCAGCAGATTCGTAGACACCAGCACCGCCTTTTTCGACCAGTGATCGACAAAGACACCCGCCACCGAGCCAAACAGCACCGCTGGAATTGTGAAGGCGACCATCACCGACGACACCCAGCCGCTCACCGTTTGCCCTTCGGACTGAAAGCGGCTGGTGATTAGCATAATCATCAGCACCAGATAGACCTTATCGGCAAGCTGCGAAAAGACCTGACCACTCCAAAGCGCCAAGAAATTGCGATTGCGCAGGACGGGTAAAAAGCCTCGCTCCGATTCTTCTGGCGTGTCTGGCGTGTCTGGCTGGGCGGGGTCGGCGGGCGGCCCTGCCGATGGTTCTAGTCCTGAAGCTGGATCTGAAGCTGAATCAGCAGCAAGCGGCTGGAAAGACTGACCAGGGGTGCCGTTGGATAGACCGTTTGGAGCGGGGATAGCGGTGTCTGTGGGCAGCGGCAGATCCTCAGCAGTGGGCGGCTCCCACTGCCCAACTTGCCCTTGATAGCCAGAGGACTTGTCCCCCTTGTCCCTCATAGGGCTGACAGAAGGCTGGGGGCGATCGCTCTCAGAAGGAGAGGGGACGATTCGCAGTGGCGCTAGGTTTGGATCAATCCGTTGCATCATGCTTGGGTGAACGGGACAAAGAAGGGACAGCCGCAAAGCAGGTTTCGATCAGGGCTGCCGACTGAATCTGACGGTCAAAGTGGTATTGTGCATAGTGCCGCAGCAGGCGCTCTACCCGAATCCAGACCCCGTCAGATGCATCTAGACTGGCTCGAAATACGGATGCCAGCGACCCATCAGCCTGAATCAGGTCGGGGTCGCCGAGATGCTGCAAGACCTCTAGCTCAACCATCGAAATCGGGGTGCCCAGGCGAGAGCCAGTATTGCGACTATTGCGACTGTGATCACGACGGGCGATCGCATATCGTCCGCCCGCTTCCGCCAGCGACGCTCTACCCGGCCCACCTCCCCCCACTTGAGTTGCTGGCTGAACCGTTGAGGCTGCCGCGTCTGCCTTTTTGAGGTTTTTGATCGGTCTGGGGGTAGTAGTAAACCGGGAAACGGATTTTGGACTGTCTCTATTCTCAGTCAGAGTGGCGGTTGCTGCCAGGGAATTGTCCTGAGAATTTCCCGACTCCGCTGCTTCTGGCTCCATCTGCATCCATTCCTCCCAGGACACGACGCCCCCCGCCCCTGCATGAAACCCCGCCCGCCATTGGTCGTCGGCCTGCCCAGCGGCCGGAATCGTTAGGGGCTGCTGCGTCACACAGCAGTCGTGAACTTGCGGCGCAACCCCTGCCAGCCCCAGCAGTTGATAGACCGCCTGCACCAAAGACGGCAGCGTAGCGCTAGCTGGCAATTGCTCTATCCGACGCAGGGCATCGCTGAGCTGAGTGAACAGTTCATCTTGGGGCTGATGGCTCAAGGCTTGGTAAAGCGCCAGTTCTGCCAGATATTGCCCGGCCGTCAGCTTCCCCAGATCTTGACTCAGCCCGGTAAATGCCTCGACGCCCTCGGCTTGGATGATCTTGTCCAGGTTGCGACCTTTGGCAATGAGCAGTTGATTGACGGCAAAGAGTCCGCTGCGCCCCCGCAGGGTCGATTCATGCTTGCGCGAACCCGGAGCCACCACCCGGATCAGCCCATGCTCACGGGTCAGCACGGTCAAGAGGCGATCGCTCTCGCCCAGGGGCATCCCTTTGAGATTGATTCCAACGGTTTTGTAAGTTCCGCCCATGAAGGTGATGGAGTGACGGGGTGATGGAGTGACGGGGTGATGGAGTGACGGGGTGATGGAGTGACGGGATGATGGAGTGACGGGGTGATGGAGTGACGGGATGATGGAGGGACGGGGTGATGGAGTGACGGGTGCGCCCTAACCAGAACCCCTCTAAACCTCCAGGTTACCAAACTGCTGAAGCAACTCTGGGCCGCGAGAGGTGCCGAGGCGGGTCGCGCCGGCCAGGATGAGTTCAAAGGCTTGTTCGGTGGTGCGGATGCCGCCGGATGCTTTGATGCCAATGCGATCGCGCACAATCTCTTTTAGTAAGCGCACATCTGCGACCGTCGCGCCGCCATTCCAACCCGTGCTGGTTTTAAGATAGGCCGCCCCAGCATCCATGCATACCTCTGCCGCCAGTCGCTTTTCCGCCGGAGTCAGCAATCCCAGTTCCAGAATTGCTTTGACAGTTTGCCCCGTAGACTCGCAGATGTCAGCCAGCTCTTGGTGTAGCGCGTCGGTTTTGCCTTCTTTGAGCCAGCCGAGATTAATCACGACATCCAGTTCGGTTGCGCCATTTTCTGTGGCTTCTTGGGCTTCAAAGAGCTTGGTGGCGGAAGTAGACGCG
Organism: Cyanobacteria bacterium J069; assembly: GCA_003695655.1. Taxonomy (GTDB): domain Bacteria; phylum Cyanobacteriota; class Cyanobacteriia; order Elainellales; family Elainellaceae; genus Thermoleptolyngbya. The sequence continues at coordinate 2,405 of RFIF01000391.1, read as the reverse complement.
CCCGTCGGAAAGCCAATCACTGTGCAGACTTGGGGCGACTTGTTGTGCAGCAGGGCAACGGCCTGCCGGACATGAACCGGAAACACACATACAGCAGCAAACTTGAAGCGGTCGGCTGCTTCGCAGGCCTGGGCAACCTCCTCGGCAGTAGCCCCAGGACTGAGGACTGCCTGATCAATAAAGGACGCTAGATCAATATCAGAGTAAGAGTCTGTCATTAGCCGCGATCGCTCGATCACCATTAAAAGTAATTAAAGTCGTGAGAATAAAACCGTGAAGTAAGGTCGTGCAGAAGAAACTGTGCACGCTGAAAGAAGCATGGCACGAAAACCCAGGACTAAATCTTTTTCTCAAGTTTGCTCGTAAGAAAAAGTAGACAAAACTTTATTTCAATCATTTCAATTCATGTAGATCAACCAGCTCAAGCATTAGCCTCTAAACCCTGCGCCGCCTGCACGGCCGGGGGAGCAGGGTCTTTAGGGTTCATATTTATTGATGTCTGTCTAGTTAATTGACTTTGGAGGGAATTTGGAGTGACTTTGGCGCGTGAGTCTTGGAGGCTTCTGTGACATCCTGTGAAATTCCGTGAAATATTTTGCCGCAGGAGTTGAGAGACTGCCTCTAGTAACGCGGCGGAGGGGCTGGAGGCGATCGCCCCAGGTTCTAGAGCAGGCTGCAAGATTCCGTCAAATGGAATATGGCGCAATTTATTAAAAACCGTAAAGTGGTGTGACGTAACTCAATGGTCTTAAGGAGCGCTATGAAGCCAACGATGTCTGAGTCTGTGGCGAGTCGGGTGCTGGGACTGCTGCTGTGTATTGCCACGGTGGGGGGGACGCTGGGGCTGTTTGGCAGTGTGCCTTTGATTGCTCGAGTAGGAGCTGAAATTTTAGAGCCAAATCCCACCACGGGGCCGTGAGGGCGCTAACTGCGTAAGTCCTAAATGTGATAGAAGTCAGGGATTAGGGGCCAGGGGTCAGGTCTAAAGCCCTGGCTGCATCAAGCTTTGGGGGGGTGGTGCTGATCTTAGCCAGTTTGGTCACTATGATATGTTCCTGCCTCATCGATAAGGGCTGGAACGGACGATCGCCTTTGTCGGGTCTGGGGCGATCGCGAGTATGAATTCTCTGAAACAGCGCAACTGATGACTTGCTGTTAGCCTAATCTACTTTTCAAGTCTTCAAGCGCTTTGTCGATGGGTATCTTGCAAGATGATCTCGTAGTGCTGCACTGTGCGCTGGGCGATCGCTTCCCAGGTATAGTGCTGCCTCGCCCAGCGCTGGGCCGCCTCTCCTCGCTGCGGCCGGTGGACGGACTGGAGCGCGATCGCCAGTGTGTCTGCCAGAGCATCCGACCGACAGGGAACAACCCAACCCGCCTGCGCTTGGGCAATGTCTTGGTGCAGTGGCACCTGGTTGGACACCACCACAGGTACGCCTGCCGCCATGGCCTCTGCCACGGCAATGCCAAAGTTTTCGTAATAGGAGGGCAGCACAAATAGATCTGCCAAGAGCAGCAGGTCGCGCTTGGGTTGTCCTGCCACGAAACCCGTCTGCGTGCTGCAAGCGGACAAAGGAGAGCCTTGCAGGCGATCGCGCACCTGGTTTTCATAGGCGGGGTCTTGGGGATTGCTGCCCGCCAAAATCCAGTGAAACAAGATGCCTGCTTGCTGCACCTGCTCTAACGCAGGAATCAGCAAATCGAGGCCTTTTTTAGGATCGAGCCGCGAGAGGAAGAGCACTACGGGGCGATCGGGCGGAATGCCGAGGCGATCGCGGGTGGCTTGGGCGATCGCCTGTCGGGCGGCGGGCGCAACGGCAAAGTCTGACTGGTCTACACCCAGCGGCAGCACCCAATCTCGCAGGCTCAGCCCAAACCGCTCGGCGGTTTCAGCCTCCTGGTGACTGGTGAAGTGAACGGCGGCGGCCCCTGCCAGGTTCGGACGTTCGAGCAGGGCGGCATAAAGCTGCTTGAGACGGCGCTTTTTTTTCAGGTCAATGGGGTCGAGGGTGCCCAGAGGACGCAGGATGTAGGGCAGGCGACGGGTGCGGGCGATCGCTGCTGCTGCTGAGCTGACGGGCGAAAACAGCGCGTGAATGTGCGCCAGGTCAAATTCCGGTGCGTGGAGGGACAGCCACCGCAGCAGCCCCACCGAAAATTTATAACGCTGCCTGCCTGTCTGCCGAAAGTAGCGGATCTCATACCCGTCCTGCTGAACAGGCTGGTAGAGCGGCACGGTAAGCGGCGCTTGCCCCGTATCGCCATTGGCATCTGTGGTAAGAATCGTGACCGCTACCCCCGCCCCCGCCAGTGCCTTTGAGAAGCCCGTCACCATCTGACTGGGGCCGCCGTAGATTGGGGAGATGGCGGGGATGATTTGGAGGACGCGCATGGGGGTGACGGGG
>RFIF01000390.1 GCA_003695655.1 Cyanobacteria bacterium J069 | reverse complement strand
TTCTCAAGGCGATCGCCGCCGAGGGGAGCTTCAAGCGCGCCGCCGACAGCTTGTACGTTTCGCAGCCTGCGGTGAGCTTGCAGGTGCAAAACCTGGAGCGCCAGCTTGATGTGCCGCTGTTTGACCGGGGCGGGCGGCGGGCCCAGCTTACGGAAGCGGGGCATCTGCTGCTGAGCTATGGCGATCGCATTTTGTCCCTCTGCGAAGAAACCTGTCGCGCCATTGAAGACTTGCAAAACCTCCAGGGCGGAACGCTCATCGTCGGCGCTAGTCAGACGACGGGAACCTACCTGCTGCCTCGGATGATCGGCGTGTTTCGCAAACAGTATCCCGAAGTCGCCGTTCAGCTCCACGTCCACTCGACCCGGCGCACTGCCTGGAGCGTAGCCAACGGGCAGATTGATCTGGCGATCATTGGTGGAGAGGTGCCTCCTGAGCTACACGACTCTCTAGAAATTATTCCCTACGCCGAAGACGAACTAGCACTGATTCTGCCGGCTTATCACCCCCTGGCGCGCCAGGGCATCGTGCAAAAAGACGACCTCTACAAGCTCCAGTTCATCACGCTGGATTCCCAATCCACTATCCGCAAGGTGATTGATCAGGTGCTCACCCGCAGCGGCATCGAAACCCGCCGCCTCAAGGTAGAGATGGAGCTAAACTCCATTGAGGCAATTAAAAACGCGGTGCAGTCTGGTCTGGGTGCGGCATTCGTCTCCATTTCAGCGATCGAAAAGGAGCTGCAAATGGACGTACTGAAGCGCACCCGCATCGAAGATGTGGTAGTCAACCGGATGTTGTCGGTCATCGTCAACCCCAATCGCTATCGTTCAAAAGCCGCTCAGGCCTTTATCGAAGAGATATTGCCCCAGTTCGGCAGCCATACCCCCACCCCTGCTGACGAGGTGCACGGCTCGATGGCATCGGCGGCAGGGGTGCCCGTAGAAACTTAAGCCAGCAATGGGAGCAAAGATTTTCTCAGGTTGTGCGCCTAGATTCGGTCGCGGGCTAGAAGCTGTCATCAATTGTCGGCAAAACATTAGGTTTCTTCGGGGTTTCAGCCCCTGGACTGGTTTGCTGAGGCGGGCGCGATAGTGTCGATTCCTGAAGAACCCTAAGGTGAATTGATGACGCGCCCTGGCCCACTGGCGAAAATTGGGGAAAGTTGCAGCACAAGCTGGAATGCTCTACTGGGCGGGCGGCCCGCCTGTCGGGGTTCGGGTTAACCTATAGCTGTAGGGTTTGTGTGTATTCACCACCGCCAGCTAGCCGCGCCGTATGGAAGTTTATTGCACTCGTTTTGGCTGTCCGCGACCGCAAAATCACTTTACGGATCTTGACGATTCGGCCACCCTGCGGACGGTGCAGCAAAAGTTTTGCACCACCTGCGGGATGCCGCTTTTGTTGCTGGGGCGCTATGTGCCGCAAAAGCTGCTGGGCAAAGGGGGCTTTGGGGCGGCGTTTTTGGCGCGCGATCGCTATACGCCCGCTATGCGTCAGTGCGTTGTGAAACAGTTTCAGCCGTCCGGCGATCTCAGCTCTAATCAGCTCCAGGTGGCGCAGACATTGTTTCAGCGCGAAGGCGAGGTGCTAGAACAACTGGGCAGCAACCATCCACAAATCCCAGACCTGCTGGCGTTTTTTGAGCTGGAGGTGCCTAGCCTGATTCCTGGCAAGACCGATCGATTTTTCTACCTGGTACAGGAATTTATTGACGGCAAAGATTTGGAGCAAGAGCTGGAACAACGCGGGGCCTTTTCGGAGTCTGAGGTGCTAGAGGTATTAGAGGCAGTCCTCAAGGTGCTTGACTACGTTCACGCCAATGGGTCTATTCATCGAGATATCAAGCTGTCGAACATTATGCGGCGGCGAGATGGGCGGCTGTTTTTGCTGGATTTTGGTGCGGTGAAGCAGGCCACGGCGGTGGCGGCTAGTTCTGGCGGCAAAGCCTCAACTGGCATTTATTCAATGGGGTTTGCGCCGCCAGAGCAGATGCGGGGCGACCAGGTGTATCCGGCAACGGACTTATACGCGCTGGCGGTGACTTGCATTACGCTGCTGACCGGCAAGCAGCCCAACGAACTCTACGATGCTTATAGCAATAGCTGGAACTGGCGATCGCAGCTTCCCGCACCCGTGAGCGATCGCCTCGCAGGCGTGCTGGACAAAATGCTGCTGCCTACGCCGAGCCATCGGTTTCAGTCGGCTCAAGAGACGCTAGATGCCCTCCAAGTGATGTCGCCGGCGGCAACTGCGCGTCCGGTGCGCCCTACCCAGCCGGGGCAGTCTTCTCCCAGCACCAACCCTCCTGTCACCAGCGCTCCTCCGTCTACTGGCCCAGGCGCAACGTCGCTGCAATCTGCGCCTGCGGCCCAGCCGGTTGCCCAGCCTGCTCCGCAGCCTCCTGCTCCCGTTCCCGCCCCGGCGACTGCGCCCTTCTCGCTGATGGAGTTTTTGGGTGGGGCGCTGTTTACTGGGTTTGAGGGTGGGCTGGTGGCGATCGCCCTGCTCAGCTTGCTGGGCACCGTCGCCATTGGGCCAGTATTTTGGATAGCGCTGCTAGGGCTGCTGGCAGGCCTGATCTTTGCCCAGTCGCGCCGCTGGATCGAGCGCAACGATCTGTTGATTATTGCGGGCATTACGCTGCTGCTGGTGGCGTTTTCGCCGCTGCGGCGCGGGCTGGCGCTGATTGCCGAACCGTCGCTGCTGAATATCTTAATGCTGGCCATTTTTGCCGGACTGCTGGCCGTTGCTGTGGGAATTATATTCAGACTGGTTTATCTGGTGCTGTCGCGTGTCTTGTAGCGGCGGGTGCATCGTCCATCCTCAACATTATGTCTAGCCAACGGGAAACAGAAACTCCGGCATTGGTTCTATCCATGCTGATCACGCTGGGAGTCGTGGTCAGCGGGCTGTGGTGGTCGGCCGATCGCCTGAATATGGCGCATTTGCTGTCGATCAGCAGTCGGGCGCAGACGAGTGATCCTGAGGCATTGTCGTCGGACGACGTGCTGGCGCGGACAAGCAGCGGCGAACGGCTGCTGATTCAATCTGGCGCGTCGCCCGAAAAACATCAGGGCGTGCAGGCGATCGCTGCTGGCAATTCGCGTCAGGCGGCCGCCTATTTTGCCGCAGCGTTGCAATCGACGCCCAATGATCCAGAGGCGCTTATTTACCTGAACAATGCCCAAATTGGCCCAAACCCGTCCTATGCGATCGCCGTGTCGGTGCCCCTCAGCCAAGACCTGAACGGAGCGCTGGAGGTGTTGCGGGGTGTGGCGCAGGCGCAGCAAGAGATCAACCAGAACGGTGGGATCAATGGTGTGGCGCTGCGAGTGATCATCGCCAACGACGAGAACCGTCCACCAGTGGCCAAGGCGATCGCCCGTGCCCTGGTGGCCAATCCGGCCGTGCTGGGCGTCGTCGGCCATGCCAGCAGTGAAGCAACCCTGGCCGCCTCTGAAATTTACGAAACGGGTCAACTGGTCGCCATTTCGCCCCTCAGCACAGCCGTTGATTTGGCAAATGCAGGAGCCTATACCTATCGCACCGTTCCCAGTGACTTTGTCACTGCCCGCGCCCTCACCGATCACCTGCTGAATCAGATCAAGCAGCAAAAAGCCGCTGTCTTTTTTGATTCGCGCAGCCGCTACAGCCAATCTCTCAAGGCAGAATTTGTAACAGCGCTCTCGTTGGGCGGTGGCCAGGTGGTGCGAGAAATTGACCTGTCGCAGTCTACCTTTAGCGCAGCAGAGAGCATCCAGCAAGTTGCCAGCCAGGGCGCAACGTCGCTGGTGCTGTTGACCGATGGCGATCAGCTTGACCGTGCTTTGCAGGT
>RFIF01000389.1 GCA_003695655.1 Cyanobacteria bacterium J069 | reverse complement strand
CTCATGTACGCTCCCACCCTTTACGATCGCACTCGGCCCATTGGCAGCTTTTGGGAAACCACCGTTGAACCTGGCGGCTGGTCGGCGCTAGAGAGCCATGGGGCGCTCTCCAGCGGAGAGAATCGCCCCTGCGATGTGGCAATTATCGGCGGCGGCATTACCGGATTGACAGCAGCGCTGCATTTGGCGCGGGCGGGCATCGAGGTTTGCGTGCTGGAAGCCGGCACACCCGCCTGGGGCGCGTCGGGGCGCAACGGCGGTTTTTGCTGCGTCGGGGCGACGTGGCTGAGTCAATCGGCGCTGGTGAAACAGTTTGGGATGGCAGAAGTCGGGCGGTTTTTTCAGCAGCAGCGAGAGGGCGTGGCGCTGGTGCAGCAACTTGCCAACGAGGAAGGCTTTGAGATTGACCGCCAGGGTGAGGGCGAGCTAGAAGTTGCCCATCGGGCCGATCGATGGCGATCGCTCGAAACGGGCTACGAGTTTTTTACTAAAATCGCGGGCTATCCCTGCCAGCTTTGGTCGCCCCAGGAACTCGCCGAGCGAGCCTACCACAGCCCCGAAGCACACGGGGGGCTGCATGTTGGCGTGGGCTTTGGGCTAAACCCGCTGAAATATAGCCGAGGACTGGCGATCGCCCTGACTCAGCGAGGCGGCATCCTCTACGCCCATAGCCCTGTCCAGCACTGGGAGCAAGACGGCAACCTGCATCGACTGCATACCCCAAAAGGCACACTTCGCGCCCGCCGCGTCATCATCGCTACCAACGGCTACACGCCAGACGACCTGCATCCGGCGGTTTCTGGCAGCCTCTTGCCCGCCATTTCCAATATCATTACCACACGCCCGCTGACCGCCGCCGAACTCGCCGCCCAGGGCTGGAAAACGGAAATTCCTGTCTATGACACGCGCCGTCTGCTGTTCTACTTCCGGCTGCTCAAAGATGGTCGCTTTCTCTTTGGCAGCCGGGGCGGCACCTGGGGCGACGATTCAGAAGCTGACCGCTATCGCCAGTGGATGACCCGGCGGCTGGGCGAAATGTTTCCCGCGTGGCGCGAGGTCGAGATTTCGCACTACTGGAGTGGGCTGCTCTGCGGGTCGCGCCCGCTAGTGCCCCAAATCGGGCAACTGCCAGACGACCCGACCGTGTTCTATGCCCTGGCCTATCACGGCAACGGCGTCGCCACCGCCACCTGGAGCGGCCGGGCGATCGCCCATCTGCTTACCGAAAAACTGACCCCCTCAGACCTGGCTACCCCATTCCGCCAGCCGCTCCGCCGCTTTCCGCTGCCCCACCTGCGCCCGTGGTATGTGCGTGGCATGTTTGGGCTGTATGGCTTGCAGGATCGACTTTAGTAGGGGTTAGGGGTTGGGGGTTGGGTGGCAGGCTTGCTTGATCTGGGCGTTCAAAGTTCTAGATTGTCCCAATTTTCTCCGATTTTCCCTGGCACTGTACCTGCCACTGTGGTAACTGTAGTGACCGTAGTGACTGTAGTTATGAGTGCTCATGTGAACCGTTATGAGTGCTCATGTGAACGCTGAAAGTGGTTCAAAGTGCGTCAAAGTGCGTCAAAGTGCGTTTGATAAACAGGTGAGTGGCTGTCCGTCGGGGTTCGTCGCGGCGCGGGCTGCCTGGGCGACGCGAAAGTCCAACTCGGTCAATCCGCCTGCGTCGTGAGTGCTGAGCAGGAGCGCCACGCGGTTGTAGTTGATGGTGAGGTCGGGATGGTGGGCAGCGGCTTCGGCCGGTTCTACGAGGCGGTTAACGAAAGCGATCGCCTCCACAAAATTATCAAACTGATAGGTGCAAGCCAGCGACTGTCCGTTGATCACCCGCCAATCCGGCAGGTCATCCCGCAGTCGAGCCAGAATCACGTCGCCACTGAGCAACTCAGGAACGGCGATCGCCCTAGAAGCATTCAGCCCCAGGCCCACTCCCAGCCCCACACCGATCATCAAACCACTGGTCACCCATCGCCCAAGTCTGATTCGCATCTCATTCCTCACGTGCTGCATCTTTGTATCTGCCGCCTAATCCCCAAACCCCAACCCCTATTTCAGCGGATGGTGTTCTGCCAATAGCTTTTCTACCCGTGCCTCATCCACGCGGGACGCGAGCTTTTGCGCTTCGTGAATATCGCGGGTCGTCTTCGACAGGCTGATCGTGGAACCGACCGTAAACGCCAACCCCATACCCAAATAGCCCTTCACCCAGCCATCCATCGGCAAGTAGCAAATCCCCAGCCCTGTCGCTCCCAAAGAAATGATAAACGCTGCCCAAGTCTGAATCACCCAGGCGGAGCTGTGGGTTTGGGACACCATCAAGTCATTTGCCTTTGTCATTGCTGTGCGCTCCCAATTATGAGGTTCTTAAACAGCATCGTAGGAAAATAAAATAGGCTGATTAATCTGCACCAGACACTTTCAAAAACTGTCTCGGAAAATGCGATTTTCAGAACCAATTCGCTGGGCTACAAACCCGCTTTGGCATCAAAACCTAAAGTCAGTTGTCCAAACTGGCTGAACGGGTGTACTAATTGCCCGACAGTCATCGAGACTTTAGCCCGCCCATGAGCGCCCTCACCTCGCGCCACAAGCCCGACTCGCCCGCGCCAGTTCGCGGCTGTGTTAAGACACCCTGGCTGGGGCTAAACAGCAGCGCCAGAAAAAACAGCACCGCCGACACTAGGACGATCGCCGGGCCCGAAGGCAGGTTGAAATGATAGCTGAGATACATGCCGCTGATGCTGGAAAACACCCCCAGCGCTGCACCCAGCCCCATCACCTGATGAAATCGCGTGACCAGGAGATAGGCAGTCGCACCGGGCATAATTAGCAGCGCCAGCACCAGCACGACGCCAACGGCTTTCATGCTGGCCACCACCGTCAGCGCGATCAGCAGCATCAGTCCAATATTCAGCAGATTGACAGGCAGCCCCGCCGCCTGCGCGCCCAGTGGGTCGAAGCTGTAGAACAGCAGCTCTTTGTAAAGCAGGGCCACGCACGCCAGTACCAGCACTGCAATCAGCGCCGTGTCCCGCACTTCGCCCGGCGTTACGCCCAAAATATTGCCAAACAAGAAATGATTCAGGTCGATTTTGTTGTCTTTTTGAATCAGGGTGATGAGCGTGATGCCCAGTGCAAAAAACGACGACAGGACAATGCCCATCGCCGCGTCTTCCTTGATGGGCGATCGCCGATGAATCCAGGCAATCAGCACGGTGCTAATGACGCCCGCCACAAACGCGCCCACGTAGATATTAATGCCCAGCCAAAAGGCGATCGCCAGCCCCGGTAACAGCGAATGGCTAATGGCGTCGCCCAACAGCGCCAGCCGTTGCACCATGAGGTAGCTGCCCACCACCGAGCAGATGATGCCCACGGTGATGGCGACCAGGAGCGATCGCTGCATGAAGCTATAGCTAAGCGGATCGAGGAATAGATCCCACATGGGGAGGGTTAAGGGTGTTGGGGGTAAGGATTTAGATATGTTGATGTTTTGTGCGCGTCGCGCACAAAACATCAACACTAAAACTTATGCGGCGTTGGAGAAGAACTGCACCGAGTTTCCATAGGCGCGGCGCATGTGTTCGGGGGTAAGGACATGCGATCGCGGGCCAACGGCGATCAGATCCCGGTTCAGCAGAACGAGCTGATCAAAGTGGGAAATAGATTCGCCCAAGTCATGGTTTACCACCAGCACCAGCTTGCCCTCATCTGCCAGCTCGCCAAAGATTTGGAACAGCACATCTTCGGTAGTCTGGTCTACGCCGACGAAGGGTTCGTCGAAGCAGAAGAGGTCGGCTTCCTGCGCCAGCGCCCGCGCTAGAAACACGCGCTGCTGCTGTCCGCCGGAGAGGGAGCCGATCCGGCGATCGCCAAACGCAGCCATGCCCACCCGCTCTAGCGCGGCGGCGGCGATGCGGCGGCTAACGGTGGAATAGCGCTGAAACCAGCCCGTTTTCTTGGTGCGGCCCATCATCACCACGTCCCACACGGTGGCGGGAAAGCTCCAGTCAATCTGCGATCGCTGCGGCACGTAGGCGACGCGATCAAGCTGGTCGATCAGCGGACGCTGGCCCCAATCCACCCGACCCGTCACCACCGGAATCAGCCCCAGCGCGGCTTTTACCAGCGTGCTCTTGCCCGCGCCGTTGGGGCCAAAGATTCCCACCAGTTGCCCCGGCTCTAGCGCCAGGTTGATGTTTCGCAGCGCCTGGGTGTCGCGATAATTCACAGTCAGATGATCGATCGTGAGCTGGGTCATAGGGGTTGGGGG
>RFIF01000388.1 GCA_003695655.1 Cyanobacteria bacterium J069 | reverse complement strand
GCCGGAGATTTCGCCGTCGCTCGTGGGCGAGCGAATCGGAAGTGCTACATTTGCCGACGAATCATCCCCCAAGCAGGCGATCGCCTGTCCGTTGCCGCCACCAATCGCAGCGATCGCCCCACCTGAAGCCCTGAACCGGGCGATCGCCGCCGCCCCTCCCCCTCTGGCTGCCCCGCTCCCTCAGCCGGCGCTGCACTCGCCAAACCTTCCGTCAAGTGCAACCGCAGCAAGCGTGCCAGCCGTCCTGTCGCTGCCCACGCCACAACTCCAAATTGCGCCACCCGAACCCCTTTTGGACGAGATCCTTAGCCTGCAACCCCCGGAACCGCTGTTTGATCCGTGGATTGACCAAATTGAACTGAGCCGGATGGAGGCGGAACTGGCTCAACTCCAGAGTCAGGATGATTTGTGGGAATTATTTGAAGACTTCTCGGCGGCAGCCGCAGCGGGATATTGGGGATAGTTCCGATCCCGCCATCCAACAAACCCGATCCGGTGTTATGACCAGCCGCCATCCACAGGCTCAAAGTGTGGGGATTTCAGCACATCCCCACACTTTTTTGCATGGGCCCTGCGCCTCTATTTGCAGAGGCCATGCGCCTGCACTTGCGCTTGCTAACGCCAACTAAAATCTTCAGGATTACAAACCACAACCCTGAATTGCGATCGCGTCTTGGCCTTAGAAAATCGATCGGTTGAGCTGCTGCTGGGACTCTGTCAGCGGCGGCGGGCGATCGCCCAGTCGCCACCAGCAATTGCCGAATCTCAAGGGTTTCACTATTTTCTCGGCCCAGCAGAGTCCTCAGCAAACCAAGCACTGCGAACTCTTTTTGACTGTCTCCAGATGTACTATTTAAGCGCAAAGGTCATAGTATGCTGTTGCTTTGAGTTTTGCGCCGTTGGGTAAAAAACTGTAAAATTCACGGCAAAACTCGCGGCAAAAGATGGGATAGCCTGCGGCATGGACAAGACGGGAGATGGGGGTTGCTTTAAAGTTTTCAGAGCTTGGAAATCACACTGTTTTCCAGAATTTCTGAGAAGTTGAGCCTGGCTTCACCTATTAAAAATGCCGCATTAGCTCTAGTTAGTTCTAGTAAGATACTTGCAAGATCATCCATCTTGCAGCATCAGGAAACCTGAGGAATTCACACGGCATGGATTGCAGTACGTTTATATTGAACTTTCCCCTACCCCTGTTGGGACAGTTGAATCTTGATTTCAGCAAGATTGCACCCAATATTCCTTACATTCTGGGAGGCATTCAAGTTACGCTTCTGTTTACACTGCTATCGGCGATCTTCGGATTTGCCCTGGCGATCATTCTATCGTTTTTCAAAGTTTCAACGTTCAAGCCTTTGCGGTGGTTTGCTGATGCCTATACGTCGATCTTTCGCGGCACGCCCCTAATTTTACAACTGGCACTCATCTATTTTGCAACGCCGCAGTTGACAGGATATCCGATCACAGGCTTGCAGGCGGGCGTGATTACCTTTGCGCTAAATTCGGCAGCCTACAGCTCAGAAACCATTCGGGGCGGCATCCTTGCTGTCGATAAAGGGCAGCGAGAAGCCGCACAAACCCTGGGTGTGGGTTATCCCATGATGATGAAAGATGTGATCTTGCCGCAGGCATTCAAAAATATTTTGCCTGCTTTAGTAAATGACAGCATTGCGCTGCTCAAAGACTCAGCGCTGGTTTCTACGGTGGGCGCGCTAGACATTATGCGTCGATCTCAAGTGGTGGCAGCAGAGAAATTTATCTACTTTGAGCCACTGCTTTTAGCAGGCGTGATTTACTACATTTTGGTGATGGGGCTGACGGTGTTTGCACAACGATTTGAACGGAGGATGCGGAGAAGTGATTAGAGTTGAGTTTTTGACAAAATCCTTTGGCAAGCTGGATGTTTTAAAGGATATTTCCACGGAGATTAAAGATGGGGAAGTTGTGGCCATCATTGGTCCATCTGGTTCTGGAAAGTCAACCTTTTTGAGATGCTTGAACCTGCTGGAAATCCCCACACGGGGCCGCATTTACATTGATGAGGTTGAGGTCACAGGTTCCAAGTGTGACATTCAAAAAGTGCGGCAGAATGTGGGTATGGTATTTCAGCATTTCAACCTGTTTCCCCATATGACGGTGCTCGAAAACCTGACCTATGCGCCTCGCAAAGTGAGGGGAATATCGAAGGCGCAGGCGGATGAAAAAGCTATGGAATTGCTCGATCGCGTCGGACTGGCTGAGAAGGCCAGTGTCTATCCTTCGCGGCTATCGGGTGGACAAAAGCAGCGGGTGGCGATCGTGCGGGCGCTGGCGATGGAGCCAGAATACATGCTGTTTGACGAGCCGACCTCAGCGCTCGACCCTGAGATGGTGAAGGAAGTGCTGGATGTGATGAAGGCGCTGGCGAAAACGGGCATCACGATGGCAATTGTGACCCACGAAATGGGCTTTGCGCGGGATGTGGCGGATCGGATCTTGTTTTTGGATGCGGGCAAAATTGCTGAAGACGCGCCGCCCGACGTGTTTTTCTCGACCCCAAAGAGCGATCGCGCGCAGCAGTTTCTCGAAAAAGTGCTGTAGGTCGTGTCAGTTAGTCAGAGCGGGGCACTCGACGGGCTAGTCCTCAGGTATTGAGAAAGTTGAGGTGATCGCCCGCTTGCGATCGCACGTCGTCCATAGTTCCGGCGAGCTTCAGGCTGCCGTCTTCCAAAAACACGACCCAACTGGCCAGGCGAATCACGTTGGGACGATGGCTGATCAGCAGTGTGGTTTTGCCCTGGCGATGCCACAGCAGCTTGTCTAGCAGTTCGGCTTCGCTGACGGGGTCGAGGCCGCTGGTGGATTCGTCGAGGATGAGGAGCGGCGGGTCGGACAGCAGGGCGCGGGCGATCGCCAGTCGCTGGCGCTGTCCGCCGGAAAGGGTGGAGCCAAATTCTCCCAGAATCGTCTGATAGCCGTCGGGCAGTTTTTGAATAAACCCGTCTGCGCCCGTCATCTGGCAGGCGGTTTGAATGTCCTCCTGCGTCACCTCAGGCTGGGCCAGGCGGAAATTGTCCACAATGGAGCGGCTCCAGAAAAACGAGTCCTGGGGCACCAGCACCACCTGCCGCCGCACGCAGGCCAGCGAAATCTCGGACAGCGCCTGGTCGCCAATGCGAACCGTGCCCGACTGCGGCTGATGCAGCCCGGCAATCACTTTCGCTAGTGTGCTTTTGCCGCAGCCCGTGCGACCGATCAGGGCGATCGCCTGTCCGCCGGGAATCGTCAGCGAAAAGTCCTTCAGCAGCTCCACCCGCCCCGGATAGTAGAAATTTACCCCTGCGCAGGCGATCGCCGCGTCGCCCGATAGCGTCACCCAGGGCTTCGCTGGATCGTCCGCTTCAGGGGTAGCGGCAATTACTTCGTGCAGCCGCGCATTAGCCGTTTGCACCCGCGCCGTATCGTCTACATAGCCCACCAGCAGATCCACCAGCGACACCACGTTGCGGTTTAACGTGGTGAAGGCCAGCAGTTGCCCGACGGACAGGTCTTGGCTGAACACCAGCAGCCCGCCAATGCCCAGCAGCAGCGCGTTGCCCAGGTCAGAAACCAGACCGCTGAAGTTACTGTTGATGATGCCGATCTGCATGGTTTGCAGCAGCAACGTCGCCAGTTTGCGGAACCGCTGCTGTAGCTCTTCTGCAAAGGGCGATCGCGCATCAATGGTTTTCAGCGTCAGCGCGCCTTTGAAAGTTTCCACCAGCACGCCCTGGTTCTCGGTTTCCAGCACCATTGCCGCCCGCGTTTTTTGCCGCAGCACCGGTTGAAACCAAACAGTAGAGAGCGTCATGGCGATCGCCACCAGCACCGCCACCAGCGTCAGCCGCCAGCTATAGGCCAGCATCAGCCCAAAGGACACCGCCGCCACCAGCACCGTACTCGGCAGGCTGACCACTGCATCCGACACCAGGCGATTGATTTCCTCGATGTCGCGCAGGCGGCTGACCACTTCACCACTGCGCCGCGTTTCGTAGTAGGTCAGCGGCAAGCGCAAAACCTGCTGCCCAAACTCCAGCACAAAGCCCAATTCCAGCCGCTGGGCAAACCGCGCAATCAGCAGATCCGCCGCCAGCGACAGCCCGCTGCGAAACACATACAGCGCCATCACCGCCGCCACCACACCCAGCAGCATTTGCCGCTGACCCGGCAGCACCCCACCCTGAGCCTCTGCTGGCAGCAGCACCTCATCCGTCAAAATTTGCAAAAACACCGGCGACGCCAGCGACAGCAGCCCAATCAGGCTGGCACAGATCACCGCTTGCAGCAGCACCCAGCGATAGGGCTGTATGCGCTGCCAGAGCTGGCTGGCCGTCATCACCGGATCATCCGGCTGGCTGTAGAGCCGCTCTGGGTCAGGCTCCAATAGCAAAATCACGCCATTGGCCCAGCCCTCTAGCAGTTCCGCCTGCGACAGAAACCGCACGCCTACCGCCGGGTCGGCAATCACGAAGCGATCGGAGGGACGATCAGAGGGGTGATCGCCTCTTTGCCCACCCTTTTGCCCATACAGCACCACCCAATGGCTCCCCTGCCAGTGGAGAATCGCAGGCAGCGGCATCCGATCCAGCACATTCAGCGCCTCTGCCGACGCCACCACCGAGCGAGCGCGAAACCCCAGCGCCTCGGCCCCCCGCCGCAGCCCCAGCAGCGTCGTGCCCAGTTGCCCCGTGCCGATGGCTTCGCGAATCCGGGTGAAAGACACTGTGCGTCCGTAATGCTTGGCGATAGATGCGAGACAGGCCACGCCGCAGTCTTCACGGCTATGCTGCAAAATGAGCGGATAGCGCATTAGGGGTTAGGGGTTAGGGGTTGGGGGTTAGGAGG
>RFIF01000387.1 GCA_003695655.1 Cyanobacteria bacterium J069 | reverse complement strand
GTGCAGGGCTGATCTTAGGTGTTTCGATTATCCCGCTGGTAGCCTCACTCAGTGAAGATGCGCTTTACTCGGTGCCAGACAGCTTGCGGCTGGGTTCCTATGCGATCGGCGCAACCAAGCGCGAAACGATCACGTCGGTGGTGGTTCCGGCGGCGCTGTCGGGAATTGTGGCCTCGTTCATTTTAGCGGTATCCCGTGCCATTGGTGAAACGATGATTGTGACCCTGGCGGCGGGCCAAAACCCGACGCTGGGCTTCAATCCGCTGGTGCCGGTTATGACTATGACAGCGTTTATTGTGCAGGTCAGCTTGGGAGATACACCCGCAGGCTCGCTGGCTTACAAATCGATCTTTGCGGTTGGGATGACCTTGTTCCTCATGACTTTGGTGCTCAACATTCTGAGCTTCTGGGTCGTCCGTCGTTTCCGGGAGAAGTACGAATGACAGTTCAGAATCCTCAAATATCGGGTGGCTTTTCGCCGGTTGAGAGCGAGTTTAAGCCCGCAATGGCGCAGCGCTATCGCTGGGATCGAATCTTCTGGGTCGCTTCCCTGGCTGCCGTTGTAATATCACTCCTGGTTTTGCTGGTCTTGCTGATTGACGTGTTGACCGATGGTCTGCCCCGACTCAACTGGCGGTTCTTGACGAGCTTTCCGTCTCGCCGTGCCGAAGAAGCAGGTTTGCTGTCGGCACTGGTAGGATCGATTTATCTGCTGTTCATTGTCGCGCTGTTTGCCTTTCCGATTGGCATTGGTGCAGGCATCTTCCTGGAAGAGTTTGTCTCAGATGGCTGGTTTGAAAACATCATTGAGGTCAACATCTCTAACTTGGCGGGTGTGCCTTCGATTATCTACGGACTGCTGGGGCTGGCGCTGTTTGTGCGCTTTATGGAACCCATTACCGGGGGACGGAGTCTGCTGGCGGGCGGCTTGACGCTGGCGCTGCTGGTGCTGCCCGTGATCATTGTGTCTACCCGTGAGGCGCTGCGAGCCATACCCGATAGTTTGCGCTTGGCGGGTTTTGCGCTGGGGGCAACCCGCTGGCAGGTAGTGCGAGAGCAAATTCTCCCCCAGGCGTTTCCAGGGATTTTGACGGGGATGATCTTGGCGCTGTCGCGGGCGATTGGTGAAACGGCGGCACTGATTACCATTGGGGCGCTAACGTTTATCTCGTTTTTGCCAGAGTCGTGGAAAGACCCATTTACGGCGTTACCCATCCAGGTTTATAACTGGGTGTCTCGCCCTCAGCAGCCTTTTCACATCAATTCAGCGGCTGGGATTATTGTGCTGATGGTATTGCTGCTACTGATGAACTCGGTTGCGATCTACTTGCGGAATCGGTTCCAACGCAAGTTTTAGTTTTTAGGGTTGGCCGTAGGGCGCGATCGCCTCTGCTGTCGGGATCGGTTTTTAACTGCTGCGTTTGTATTTGAGGTGAGTCATTCATGCAAGTGAGTTCTTCTGTGGACACGGGCACTGCCTTTAGGGTAGAAAAGACATCCTACTTTTACGGCCCGGTAATGGCGGTAAAGGATGTGTATATGGACATTCCTGACCGCAAGATTACGGCGCTGATTGGCCCGTCGGGTTGCGGTAAAAGTACGGTTTTACGCTGTTTTAATCGTTTGAACGACCTGATTCCGGGTGCCCACATTGAGGGCAAAATCACTTATCACGGCACTGATATCTATGACTCAGGCGTCGATCCGATTGAGCTGCGGCGGCGGATTGGGATGGTGTTTCAAAAGCCAAACCCGTTCCCCAAGTCAATTTATGAAAACATTGCCTTTGGGGCGCGGATCAACGGCTATAAAGGCGATATGGATACGCTGGTGGAGCGCTCTCTGCGGTCGGCGGCGCTGTGGGATGAGGTGAAGGACAAGCTGAAGCAGAGTGGCCTGTCGCTGTCAGGCGGACAACAGCAGCGGCTTTGTATTGCGCGGGCGATCGCCATTGAGCCAGAAGTGCTGCTGATGGACGAACCCTGCTCGGCGCTAGACCCAATTTCGACGCTGCGGGTCGAGGAGCTGATGCAAGAGCTGAAAGAGAAGTACACCATCGTCATCGTGACGCACAACATGCAGCAGGCCTCGCGGGTTTCCGACATGACTGCTTTCTTCAACGCCCAGGCAACAGAGAAGGGTGGCAAGATGGGTTATTTGGTGGAATATGCGCCCACGCAGACCATCTTCAATAATCCCGCACAGGTTTCTACTCAGGACTATGTGAGCGGTCGATTCGGCTAACTCTGATGGGTTCCAAAATCCAGCTATCTTTAGCTTAGAGAACTTGAAATCTTAGATAACTTAAAACGCTCTGTAGCGATACCTGATGCCGCTAGAGAGCGTTTTTTATCGTGACAATTCGGCTCCAGAATGGTGCTTGTCAGCGTGCTTTGAAAGTGATCCTCTAGCGGATCGGAGTCTACTATTTAAGCGATGTTCTCCCTGAAAACTAGATGCATTTTGGGAGATATTTGGCGTTCTGTTATTGATCTTCGTTGCGTGGATGTGAGCGATCGCCTTGTGATTACTCTGCCATGCAGAGATGAGATTTTTAGAGTCTGGACAATCGTTTTTTAGCGTTAAATTTTGCGAACTTTGGGCGATTTGAACTCAAATTGTGCGTTTCGTTTTTCTTGGAACCCACTGTGCCTAAAGGCGTTTTATCTCTCGACCCAGCAGGTGATTGCGGGATTTTTTGGGGCGCGCGATCGCGTATAATCAGACGTTACCGCTCAGTTGTGAGTCTCTGAGATGCCGGAGTGTGTGCTTGGAAGTGCGCTTTTCAAGCCAGCGTTCCGGTGAGTTGGCTGGCCTCGATGAACGCGAGTTCAACTTTGGAAACTGGCAGCCGCACGTCCCGGTTTTCCGACCCCTAAACCCTACAATTCCTTTAACAAGAGAGACGTTTTCAATGACAGGATTAACCCAAGTGCCATACTTGCTTCGGGCTGCGCGCGGTGAAGTGCTAGACCGCCCTCCCGTGTGGATGATGCGCCAGGCCGGGCGCTACATGAAGATTTATCGGGATCTGCGCGAAAAATACCCGTCGTTCCGCGAGCGCTCGGAAACGGTTGACCTGGCGGTAGAAATCTCGCTTCAGCCCTGGCGCGCCTTCCGTCCCGATGGCGTGATCCTGTTTTCCGATATTCTCACACCGCTGCCGGGCATCGGCATCCCTTTCGACATCATCGAAAGCCGCGGCCCGATCATTGATCCGCCGATTCGCACGCAGGCGCAGGTGGATGCCGTCCACGACCTCGACCCCGAAAAGCACCTGAGCTTTGTGGGCAAGATTCTGCGGACGCTGCGCCAGGAAGTGGGCAATGACGCGGCAGTGCTGGGCTTTGTCGGCGCACCCTGGACGCTGGCGGCCTACTCCATTGAGGGCAAAGGCTCGAAGGATTACACCATTATCAAGCGCATGGCGTTTACGGAGCCGGCGATCCTGCACCAGCTCCTGAGCAAAATCGCCGATGCGATCGCCACCTACGCTTCCTACCAAATCGAAAACGGCGCGCAGGTCGTGCAACTGTTTGACTCCTGGGCGGGACACCTCAGCCCGCAGGATTATGACCAGTTTGCCCTGCCCTATCAGCAGCAGGTCGTGCGCCAGGTGAAAGCCAAACACCCCGACACGCCGCTCATTCTCTACATCAACGGCAGCGCCGGCTTGCTGGAACGGATGGCGCAGTCAGGCGTCGATATTGTCAGCGTCGATTGGACGGTGGACATGGCCGAAGCACGGCGTCGCCTCGGCCCCAGCGTCGGCGTTCAGGGCAACATTGACCCCTGTGCGCTGTTTGGCTCGCAAGCCTTTATTCGCGATCGCATTCTCGACACCATCCGCAAAGCTGGAAATCAGGGGCACATTCTCAATCTAGGTCACGGCATTCTTCCCGGCACGCCGGAAGAAAACGCTGCCTTCTTCTTTGAAACCGCCAAGCAGGCCGACAAACTGATGGCGATCGCCTAGCGGCTTCTGTAG
>RFIF01000386.1 GCA_003695655.1 Cyanobacteria bacterium J069 | reverse complement strand
GCCGAACAGGTTGTCGAGTCCCGCGCCGCCCAACAGCACGTCGTTGCCCAGCTCACCAAGCAGCGTGTCGTTGCCGTCGCCGCCGTCTAACGTGTCTTGGCCGTCGCCGCCGGAGAGCTTGTCTTGGCCTGCGTCGCCGCTGAGATAGTCGTCGCCGGCTTCGCCAAAGAGTTCGTCGTCGCCACCGCCGCCCTCAGCGCGATCGCCCCCGGTTCCGGCATAAATCGTGTCGTTGCCCAGCCCGCCAAACAGCACATCGTCGCCCGCTTCGCCATAGAGCGTATCGGCATCGGCTCCGCCGTCTAGCGTGTCGTTGCCGTCGCCGCCATAGAGTTCGTCGTTGCCCGTGTCGCCGCTGAGGGAATCTTGCCCCAAGCCACCGCTGAGATAGTCTTGTCCGTCGCCGCCGTCGAGGGTGTCGTCGCCGTCTGCGCCGTAGAGTTCGTCATTGTCGCCGCCGCCGTAGAGTTCGTCGTTGCCCGCGTCGCCGTAGAGCAGGTCGGCTCCGTCTGCCCCGTCCAGCGTGTCCTGTCCCTCGCCGCCAAAGAGGGTGTCCTGTCCCTCGCCGCCCCGCAGCAGGTCGTTGCCCGCTTCGCCAAACAGTTGGTCGTTGCCGTCGTTGCCGTCCAGCGTGTCGTTGCCTTCGCCGCCGCGCAAGGTGTCGTTGTCGATGCCGCCGCTGAGCGTGTCATTGCCTGCCTCGCCGCGCAGGTCGTCGTCGCCGTTTTCGCCGTTCAGCGTGTCGTTGCCGATGCCGCCATAAAGGGTGTCGTTGCCCTCTGCGCCAGAGAGATTGTCGTTGCCGCCTTCACCGTAGATCGTGTCCGCATCGGCAGTGCCCACGAGGACGTTATCTGAATCGCCGCCAAAAATCTCCATGCCAGTCCTTATTGCCCACGCCAGAGGTCACTATGAGCAGGGTTCCCGCTGGCGCAACCCCAGCCGCCGCAATCGGATGAAGTTTTGGTGGGGAAAAGCAGCGACTGATGAGGCTAACGCGATGTTTGGGCGTGCACTTGTCCTGGCAACTTAACGCAGCGGCGGGCGGCTCAAGCGTTGGTTCGTTATAAGCTTGAAACAGCGTTTTGGAAGTGGAGACGGGAATGTGAGGCAGCCGTTAAATGTGCAAATCCAGATTCCACTTCCCCAACCAGCGATCGCGGATTTTTGCGAAAAATGGCAGGTTCAAGAGCTGTCATTTTTTGGGTCTGTATTGCGAGAAGACTTTCATACGGATAGTGATGTTGATGTCCTCGTTAGCTTTAGAGAAAGTGCGGCTTGGGGACTTTTAGAATTCGTTCGCATGAAGCGTGAACTTGAGCAGTTGTTGGGGCGTGAAGTGGATTTATTGACCAAAAAATCGATCGAGCAAAGTCACAACTGGATTCGTCGGCGAGAAATTCTAGAGACGGCTCAGGTAGTTTATGTTGCGGGATGAGGCAGCGCTGCTAGATATTGTTCGAGCAGGGCAGTTGATTTTGGAGTTTGCTCAAGGGTTGGACTATTCACAACTAGAAGCTGACTTGCGATCGCAATCTGCCGTTCTGTATCAAATTACCGTGATGGGAGAAGCTACAAAACGGCTGTCGCGTGAATTTCGAGAGCAACATCCAGAAGTTCCCTGGAGCGATATCGCTGGAATTCGAGATATTGTCGCTCATCAATATGACCGAATTGATTCGGACATCATCTTCCAAGTCATTCAGAGAAACGTGCCCGAATTGCTGGATTTGTTAATGCCTTTGCTGCCTAATGATGAAGAGCATTAGACATTACAAACAGACAAAGTTTTTAGCAATCACCATGTCTTAGGTTGCTTGGGTTCGTCTGGTTCGTAAACCATTAGATCGCCGGGTTGACACTGGAGCGCTTTGCAAAGAGCATTCAGGGTCGATTCGTCAATGCGCGTAAACTGGCGTCGAGTTTTCATGCGAGAGATCGACGTGGGATGCATTCCCAGCATCTCAGCCAGTTCATTATTGCTGATATCACGTTCAGCCATGATGACTGCTAATCGCCAGTGAATCACGTTTTTACTGATTTTTCCAAACGTATACCGCTGCGGCGATGCTATCACTTGGCCACACCTAGCACTGCTTTTTTGGCTTTAGAATCTATTTTGATAGCGTTAGCGGTTTACTTTCTGAAAGGCTTGGTCCACACTCAGACAAACCAAAAAAGCGATCGCCCCCACCGTCTTGCAAACCGAGGAGTGACTGCTTGTTCCTTATTCAGGTAATTCCATGATCACGATGAAAACTGGCTTGCCCAACTCTTTGCCCAACTCTCTGCCCAACTCCGTTCCCGATTTGATCCGTGCGCCCATTCCCGATGCGCCTGCGGATCGCGTGCCCATTCGCCTGCTGATTTGCGGCGTGCCAGCGGGCGTTAACCGGATTGTGCATGAGCTGCATGTCTTGCGCTTTGCCCAGGCGGGCGAGTGGAGTCCGCCGCTGCCGTCGCCTGTGGAGGGCGAGGTGATTCGGATTTTGGTGCGCTATTTCAAGCCGGAGTGATAGGGAACTGGGGAAAGGGCGATCGCGCTTGAGCAATTCTGGACTTGGGATTTTCGGAGGCGATCGCCTGCTCAGCGAGTCTTCTAGCCTAAACCTGCTAGGCTGCTAAAGTCTTGCTCTGTCTGCCGCAAAGGACATGAAAAATTCGGCGCTGTGGTTTGTGGTGTGTTTGGGTGTGGTCAGCCTCTGTGCCGATGCCACCTATGAAGGGGCGCGCAGCATTACGGGCGCTTACTTGGGCAGTCTGGGCGCGAGCGGTACGGTGGTGGGCTGGGTGGCGGGGCTGGGGGAACTGATTGGCTATGGGTTGCGGCTGGTGATTGGCTATTTGAGCGATCGCACTCGGCAATATTGGCGCATCACCACGCTCGGCTACTGCATCAACACCGCCGTCGTGCCGCTGCTGGCCTTTACGACCACCTGGCCCGCCGCCGCCGGACTGATGATTGCCGAACGCACGGGTAAAGCCGTCCGCACGCCGCCGCGAGATGTGCTGCTGTCGCACGGGGCGACGCAAATTGGGCGTGGATTTGGCTTTGGGCTGCATGAGGCGATGGATCAGATTGGGGCGGTGGGCGGGCCGCTGATGGTGGCGGCCATGCTGACCTGGCAGTATGGCTATCGCGGCGGCTTTGCGATTTTGATCATTCCGGCGGTGCTGGGGCTGTTGGTGCTGCTGGTTGTCCAGCGGATCTATCCCAACCCGCGCGATTTTGAGCCGCCGTCTCCGGCAGATTTGCATACGGAAGGGCTGCCGCGTCGCTTTTGGGTTTACCTGGGGGCGATCGCCCTAGTCGCAGCGGGCTATGCCGACTTCCCGCTGATTGCCTTCCACCTCCAGCAGTCGGGCACCCAGACCACCAGCCAGATTCCCCTGCTCTACGCGCTGGCGATGGGTGTAGATGCGATCGCCGCGTTGCTGTTTGGGCGCTGGTTTGACCGGGTGGGTCTGTGGAGCCTGATGCTGGCGATCGCCCTGTCGCTATTTTTTGCGCCGCTGGTCTTTTTGGGCAGCTTTCAGGCTGCCATTTGGGGCATGGTGCTGTGGGGCATTGGCATGGGCGCGCAGGAATCGATCATGAAGGCGGCGATCGCTGGCATCGTACCACCCCAGCGGCGCGGCTCAGCCTTTGGCATTTTCAACACAGGCTACGGGCTGGCCTGGTTTGCAGGCAGCGCCCTGATGGGTACGCTTTACGATGTTTCGCTCACCGCCCTGGTGATTTTTTCGGTGCTGATTCAGGCCCTATCGCTGCCTGTGCTGTTTTTCGTCGTCAGGAATGCTCGTCGTTCTTAATCCCT
>RFIF01000385.1 GCA_003695655.1 Cyanobacteria bacterium J069 | reverse complement strand
CACCCCCTGATTCTCGTAACGATAGGTTACAGACTGTTTCAATTTAGCCATATCCCCGAAACCCTTGCTGAATCAGCCTCCCCGCTCATGCTACGATGCCCCTCGTACGCTTTAAATGAAAATTTGGGAGACGACCTTTGGCTCTACGGGTTGCTGTCGTTGGTTCCGGGCCGGCAGGTTCTTCCGCTGCCGAGACCCTGGCAAAAGCAGGTATCGAAACATTTCTGATTGAACGCAAATTAGACAACGCCAAACCCTGCGGCGGGGCGATTCCGCTCTGTATGGTGGATGAATTTGATCTGCCGCCAGAGATCATCGATCGCCGCGTCCGCAAGATGAAAATGATCTCGCCCTCCAATATCGAGGTCAACATCGGCAGCACGCTGAAAGATGACGAATACATCGGCATGTGCCGCCGCGAAGTGCTGGATGGCTTTTTGCGCGATCGCGCTGCCAAGCTGGGCGCGCAGTTAATTAACGGCACTGTCTTCGGGCTAGACCTGCCGAAAACCAGCAGCGATCCTTACACCCTCCACTACGCCGACCACTCGGACGGCAGCATTGAGGGCACGGCCCAAACCCTCCAGGTGGATCTGGTGATTGGCGCAGACGGAGCCAACTCTCGCGTCGCCAAGGCGATTGATGCGGGCGACTATAACTATGCGATCGCCTTCCAGGAGCGCATCCGCCTGCCCCAAGACAAGATGGCGTATTATCACGAACTCGCCGAAATGTACGTCGGCGATGACGTGTCGCCCGACTTCTACGCCTGGGTCTTTCCTAAATATGACCATGTCGCCGTCGGCACCGGCACCATGAAGATCAACAAGTCCAAAATCAAAGACTTGCAGGCCGGCATCCGCCAGCGCGCCGCCGCCAAACTGGAAGGCGGCGAAATCATCAAAGTGGAAGCGCACCCCATTCCTGAGCATCCCCGCCCCCGCCGCGTGGTAGGTCGCGTGGCGCTGGTAGGCGATGCTGCGGGCTACGTCACCAAGTCCTCCGGCGAAGGCATCTACTTTGCCGCCAAGTCGGGCCGCATGTGCGCCGAAACCATTGTGGAACTGTCCAACAAAGGTCAGCGCATCCCCACCGAAGACGACCTCAAGGTCTACCTCAAGCGCTGGGACAAAACCTACGGTGCAACCTACCTGGTGCTGGATCTGCTTCAGCGCGTGTTCTATCGATCGGACGCGACCCGCGAAGCCTTTGTGGAAATGTGCGCTGACATCGACGTACAAAAGCTGACCTTCGACAGCTATTTGTATAAAACGGTGGTGCCTGCCAACCCGCTGACGCAGCTCAAGATCACCGCCAAGACGATTGGCAGCCTCTTGCGTGGCAATGCTCTGGCTCCTTAACCCCCAGCAGCGTTTAACTAGCCAGTCGGAACAGCGGTAAAACAGTAAAAGTAAAAGCCTGCCCACGCAAATGGGCAGGCTTTTAGATTTTTGGCAAACTCGAGGCGAGAAGTTTCTTCTGGAAACTACCCCAGTCCCGCTTGTCCATCAACCAGGTTTACTCAAACAGGTTCTATAAGCTCCCCGGTTTCTTGCAGGGCGTGGAGACGGTTGTAGATGCCGCCGTGCGTCAGCAGTTCCTCATGGCTGCCCACTTCCACGATTTGCCCCTGATCCAGTACGACAATCTGATCCGCTTCCCGCACCGTACTCAGGCGGTGGGCAATGATGATCGTGGTGCGGGTGCCCAGGATGTTTTGCATGGCGAGCTGAATCGATCGCTCGGATTCATAGTCCAGGCTGGAGGTGGCTTCGTCAAACACCAGCACGTCCGGGTTCATCAGCAGGGCGCGGGCAATGCCAAGGCGCTGTCGCTGACCGCCGGAGAGCCGCACGCCGCGCTCGCCGACGACAGTGAGATAGCCCTGGGGCAGGGTTTTCACGAACTCATCTACGCGGGCGATTTGGCAGGCTTCGGCGATCGCCGCCTGCGTGACGCCGGGGTTGCCATAGGTGAGGTTGTCCAACAGCGTGCCGTTGAACACGTCTACCTCCTGGTGAACAATTGCCAGCCGTTTACGATAGCCCGTAATGTCCAGGCTGCGAACATCTTGACCGTCGATCAAGATGCGCCCGCTGTGCGGTTCAAAATAGCGGAACAGCAGCTTCACCAGCGTCGATTTGCCGGAACCAGAGCGACCGACTAGGGCGATCGTTTGGCGCGGCTCGATCAGCAGGTTGATGTTTTGCAACACGGGGCGATCGCGCTCATAGCCAAAGCCCAGGTTCTCGAAATGCACCTTGCCCGTGAACTGGTAATGCCGCACCGCGTCCGGCGAGTCGAGCAGGTTTTGGGCATCCAGACCATCCGGCGTTTGCATGAACTCGTGAAACCGGCTCATGGAGGCATAGCGCCGGGCAAACACCTCCGCCAGGTTACAAATCGGCTCTAGCTCGGCATAGGCCATACTGGATACCGTCAGCGTGGTGACAAAATGCCCCAGCGAGATGCTGCCCTGCACCGTGGCCCACAGCGTCAGCGCCAGCACCACAAACACCGACGACTCCACCACCAGCCGCTCCCAAGCCAGCATGGTGACGTAGCCCTTGTGAATGCGATAGTCTACCACTTTGAACTCGCGCTCTAGCCGCTGCCGCTGCCGCTCTAGCTCCTCCGCCTCGGTGGCAAAGGCTTTCACGGTTTTAATGTTGGTGATAATTTCCGACGTGCGGCTTTCGGTGTTCTCCATATATTCATCGAGCTGCTCCTCTTTTTTGATCAGGTGTCGCAGGCTGCGTAGCAAAAAGGTGAGAATCAGCACGAACGAAATCAGGAACAGCACCGCGATTCGCCATTCGATCAGCAAGATGATGCCAAAGATCCCTAGAACGCGAATGAGTTTGGGAATGAGCTGACCCGCAATTTCGGGATATGTCCAGGTATGGTTAGACAAACCTCGCGCGACGCGGCCAGAGATGCGTCCCGGATTGTTTTCGTCATAGAACTCTAGCGGCAGTGAGAGAATCTTGGCGATCGCCCGGTTGGTATGATCTCGGCGAGATCGCAGCGCAATGTCCCAGTGAAACCACACCCCCAACCAGGGCTGGATGGGGGCACGGACAACGGTGACGCAAAAGATGATGCCCAGCAGCACTGCCAGCGACAGCGGCTTGCCCGCCTCCCAGCCGCCGACTGCACCCACCCGCGCCACAAACTGATCTAGCGCGCCATCTAGCGGCTGATCAGACAGCACATTTAGCAGTTGCCCAATGGCGTAGGGCACGGCCAAGTCCACCACTTCAAACAGGCTGCTGGCCGCCACGCTAAACACCGTGAGGCCTCGATATCGTTTGTAGTAATCTAAAATGTCGCGAATGCTATTTGAACTGGCCATAGCTGGAGACCTCCACCCGTGTGGGCTGGAAGAGGAACGCGCCCAAAAGAGGGAGCGATCGCCCTTCTAACCGTTAGACTACAAATTGTAGCACGGTATAATACAAATAGGCAAGGATTCAGGCAAAAGGGCGATCGCCCTTTTGCCTGGCTAAAAAATTGGCGGAAAAATTGGTTGAGAAGTTGTTAGCTGTAAGCTGAGAAGTGATTGGCTGTGATGTTCAGCAATCAGAGATCCCCCCAGCTTTGCCTCTCCAGGCGACGCGCTGTGTCGGGAAACTGGTGACGCATGACCATCCCAATCGCGATCGGCAACAGCGTAATCAGAAAAACTTGCAGCATGGTAGAACCAATTGGCAGGGCGATCGCCGCACTTTCTCCCAGGAAATATTGGAGCGCCAGGCTAGTAAAAAAGGGAATCGTCAATATGGCGACAATGCTACTGACTGCTGTCAGCGTCACCGATAGCGCAACATCGCCCTTTGCCAAATAGGTCACAAGATTAGAGGAAGCCCCACCCGGACCGACTTCCGAAGACTTGAGGCAAATTTGCTGCTGCTACAGCATCCGTTTTTTGCGGTCTGTTAGCGAATGCCAATGGTGAGGCTGTATTCACCGGAGGCGTTGGCCTGCTCCTCGGGCACAATCCGCACGCGCACATAATAGTCGCCGCTGGCAGGCAACACGCCCGACCAATTGCCACTGCCCGTGTAAAGCGTGCGGCTGTTGGGCAGCATCACCATCACTTGCAGAAAAGGCGAGGTGCCTGTGATGCTGGTGGACATGGTTTGTCCGGCGCGGGCGTTGAGGATGTAGTCGCGCACCTGGCCGCCCTGCACGCGGCCGCCGACGGTGGCCGCCGAAGAACCAGGCGCAAAGGAAATCCGCTGCGGCTCAAAGGACGATGGGGGAGTAGCCGAATCTAGGCGCAATAGGTCACTGCGCACCCAGCCGCGTGCGCCCGTTCTGGGAAAGAGCACCTGATACCAGAGGCGACCGTCGAAGCTGGAGTTGACGGAAGTAATGATTTCGACGCGATCGCCCGGAACGCCGTAGTGCCGAGCAGGGGAACTGGTCGAGGGCTGATCGCGCACGTTGATGCGGCTGCCAGGGCTGGCGCTCAGCGTGGCCATTTCTGCAAGAGCCGCCAGCGGGGAAAGGGCAACAAAGGACAGCGCCAGCGCGGCCGACGTGACAAATTTCGCAATACCGGGAGTCAGTGCAAGCTTCATTCAACCAAACCTCAAAAAAGAGCGAAAATGACGAAATTAGGGGGCTATAACGGCGAATATGCAGATACTGGGGACGCAAATTCTTGCTAAAGAAGTTGTTTAAAGCGCGATCGGAGATGGCTTTAAGCACTCGCCGATCCCCCCTTACCCCCCTTAAAAAGGGGGGATTGGAAGCAAAGTCCCCCTTTTCAAGGGGGGCGGGGGGATTATAAATGCGGAGCTAACTCACCCGAAACTTTTCAAACATCTTCCAGCAGATCACGCTAAACCAGATTGATCTACAT
>RFIF01000384.1 GCA_003695655.1 Cyanobacteria bacterium J069 | reverse complement strand
TAGGACTTACGCAGTTGGATGATTTTTCGCGGGCTGCGCCCGCGAAAAATCATCCAGAATCTACAGAACTCGTTTCAACTGCGTAAGTCCTGTCTGAGTTTTATTTTGAGTTTTATATTTAACTACGTCCATCTGCTTATTAAGTTGTAAGTCTATTTGTTGATGCAACGTTAAAGTTCGAGACTTATCGCCAAATTAGTGTTGGCAAAGCCTAAAAAAAATTGAAGGTCGTTGATAGAAACTATTGCCTCAAATGCTTTCGGGGAAAGGGGCTTAGTCTATTTTCGGGAAATCCGGCGGGGAGTATATTTGCTTGACAACACCCGGTATCTGAAGCCAGGTATCTGAAAAAAATCATGCAACTGAAAGTATCCCAGAGCTACGTCTTGGTGTTGGATAAGCCGTCCGACGAACTGCGCCGGTTAGAATCTCAGCTTGTCCGGTTGCAATGTCCTGTCGTAATTACAAATTCGGCCTCTCAGATGATGCTGCGGGTGAGCCAGTCGCCGCCCTCCCTGGTCATTTTGGTGGGGGTCGATCGCCGCTGGTCTGAGGTGCTGCTTAAGCAGTTGCGAACCGTCACGAACGCTCGCCACACCACGATTGTGACGCTGACCGATCGCCATGCGCCGAGCTGGCTCCATCAAGAAGAGAATCCTGGGTTTGACGGTTTTTTGGTGAAGCCGCTGACGGGGGATGTGCTGGTTTCTCTGGTGCAGTCTGCTTTGGCAAGACAGAGCGTTGGCTCAGCCACTTAGTCAGCCACTTAGCGTCATAAGCGTCAACTAGCATTAAACGCCCGGCACTCCATACACGACACCAAACCCCTAACCCCAAACGCCCGCACAGTCAGCCTCTCTGCCAGAGAAGGTGCAAATGCTCTGTGATTTTGTGAGTTTTTAAGTGAGTTAGTGGGTTCTTAAGTGAGATCTTAAATTTGTGCTCAGGTTTCTTGCTTGGCGCGATTTTCCAGCCAGATCGGCAGGGCGATCGCCAGTCCAAATAGCACCAGCGCCAGCACCGCAAATTGGCTGACCAGCACCACTAGCTGCTCCAGCGGAATCAGCCTGCCCACAAAGAACGACAGTGTCACCATGACCGACGCCCAGGACAGCGCCCCAATAAAGTTGCAGAGAAGAAACTTGGGATAGGGCATCTGGGCAATGCCCGCTAGCGGCCCGGCAAAGATGCGCAGCAGGGCTAGAAACCGTCCGAAGATGACTGCCTTTGCAGCATTGTCGCTAAACTGTTGGCGCAACTCTAGCAGCCGGGCTTCTTCGATGCGGAACAGGCGGCCGACCCGCGTTAGCAGCGGCCACCCGCCAAAGTGTCCAATCCAATAGCCAAAGTTGTCGCCTAGCACGGCCCCAGCAGTGGCACAGGCCAAAACGAGCCAGTAGTTTAGCTCGTCGCTGCCGGCCAAAAAGCCGCCCACCAGCGTAATCGTCTCGCCGGGCAGGGGAATGCCGGTGTTTTCCAGCATGATGCCCAAAAACACGACCCAGTAACCGTACTCATGTGCAAGATTTTCTAGGGCTTCTAGCGATAATAGCTCAAGCGACATGAGAGCAGCCTTCACAAACATTTACGAACACTGTCTTGATCTTCACTCAAGCCGGAGAGGGTGTCAATGAATTAAAAAAATCCCCCCACTCCCTGACACACCAGGGTTGCGGGGGGACATCCAGAGGATCACCAAGCGTTAAACTCTAGCCGCGAAATCGAGAACACTGTGACCTAGAAGCGGTAGGCAGCGCCCACCTGGAGGCTAACGGCAGCATCATTGCTGTTTTCGTAAGCGTCAAAGCCCACCTTGGCGTCACCGTAGAGGACGATGTTGCGGCGGAGCGCCGACTCGACGCCAACCGTTACCACTGGGGCATTGCGATCGCCCAGCGGTGTAGACCGACCTTCATCTGTTACGAAGGAGTAGCCGCCGCCCACATAGAGGTTGGTGCCAGGGGCGATGCCGAAGTCATAGGTGACCAGAGGAATCAGAGCGGCGGAATCGCTGATCAGCGCCGCACCCCGCACCGAGATCGGCGCGACTGGCACATCAAATCGACCCTGCACGTTTGCCCCAAACGAGGTGTCACCGTCGGCATCTTCTGTCACACCCGCCGAAATACCCGCGCCGATGTAGCTACCGGCCATTTGGGCAGACGCAGGGCCGGCGGAAAACAGAATCGGTGCAGCCGCCAGCGCAGATAGAGCAGAAACAGTGGCAATTGACTTTACTGAGAATTTCATAGATCTTCCATCCCAAAAACGTACAAGAGAGCGCAATAATCCGGCATGAATGTGAGTTTCATTCACGGTTGAATCAGACTGTTAGAGTTGAGGCTCGAACCCAGATACCAGGATGAAAGATTTCTCAAAAGGCGTTTTATCGCCTCTTTCAAACTTGGTTCCAGTGATATATCGAGCAGGTGAATTGTGAGTCCTGGTTTAAAGAAGTTGCTGGTGTCATAAAAGTTCCTTGACCCAATTGCAAAGTCTTTATTGCCTGAACTACTTCAGTTATAGAACTTATGGATGGGCGATCGCCCTCCCTATGTTTCTCTAATTAAACTGTCACAAGACCCGCCGCGATCGCCCCTAAAAAGTTATTTTATAAACCGCCAAGCCTAGTAGCACGAATGGATAGAGTCTCAGATTAATTAGTGATAAAGACCTTAACGAGAGACGTATATTCTGGCATTTTGTTTCTGTTAGTTTGGTTGTAAAAACCGTCTAAAGGGAGATATCAACTACGGCTCTTCCGTTCATACGGTGATAATTTTTTCTAATCACAGAAGCAAGCTAATAGCCTCTCCCGAAAATTGGTGAAATTGACGAAGCCATAAGCTT
>RFIF01000383.1 GCA_003695655.1 Cyanobacteria bacterium J069 | reverse complement strand
CCCCGTCACCCCCGCGCCCGTGTAATCTCCACCGCCACCTGCCCCGTAAAGTCCGGAATCGGCGGATTCACCTTCGTCAGGCGGACGGTGACTTGCTCGACCTGGCCGCTGGAGAGCATGATCTGGGCGATCGCCCCGGCCAGCCGCTCGATCAGCCGGAAGCGCTCGGTTTGAATCAGGTTGAGCACGGCGGCTACGTCGGTGCTGTAGTCGTAGGTGTCATCCAGGCGATCGCTCTCGGCGGCTTTCGACAAATCGACCCGCAGCGTTAAGTCCACCTGAAACCACTGCCCCAGCACCTGTTCCGCTTCCAAAAAACCGGAATAGCCAAATGCCCGCATTCCCGTCAAATAAATGCAATCCGACATTTGCGGCTACCCTTCCAACACCTTCATCACATCTTCAATAGAGCAGCCCAGCACCCGCGCCAAGGGCGTCAGCATCGAGCCATCGATTTCCCCGGCAAATATGGCGTCTAGCTTTTCTTTGGGCAGGCGATAGGAATCACAAAAGCGCTCAAATTCGGCATCGGTGACGCCTAGCTCGGACTGGCGCTGCTTTAGCCAGCGGGCGATCGCCCGCACGCCTGACTTGGGGCGCGCTGCCCTGGCCAGATACTTGCTCACCAGCGGCTCTATTTCGCTGCTGCTGCCACCCGCCCGGCTCACTAGGTCATAGCACGCCAGCCGCAGCGCCTTGCGACTGCGGGCTTCCTCGTTCAAAATATCGATGACGCGAGCCGCCACGCTGGGCTTGAGAAAACCGACCAGCTCATCGTCAAATCGCAGGGGCACCAGCGCGGCGTTGGGATTAATTTCCCAGGCGGGGATATCGTCGGGTAGAGGCATTATGGCGAGTTTGAGGAGACTAGGTGGGGAGACGGAGGAAACGGGCAAGCGATCGCAATGACTTGGATTTTAATGCAATCGGGCAGCATCTTCTCTTGCTTTTGCTTTGAGGGTAGAAGATGAACTTTGACCAGGCGGCGTTTGAGGTGCGGTGTGAATGGGGAAGACGTGGCGTAGAGCAGCTTGCGCCTATCAGCGATGTCGTCATTATCGTTGATGTGCTGTCGTTTTCGACCTGTGTAGACGTGGCCAACAGCCAGGGCGCGGTGGTTTTCCCCTATGCCTGGAAAGACGAGTCTGCCGCGGCATTTGCCCAATCTGTGCGGGCGGAGCTGGCGCAAAAACGCGGGCAAGCAGGCTATTCTCTGTCGCCGACCTCGCTCCGGTCAATTGCCGCCGGAACGCGGCTGGTGCTGCCCTCGCCCAACGGTTCGGCGCTGAGCGTTGCCGCACCAGGTACGCCGACGCTGGCGGGCTGCCTCAGAAATAGTCGTGCTGTGGCGCGAGCGGCGATGACCTACGGAACGCGAATCGCCGTTGTGCCCGCTGGAGAGCAATGGCCGGATGGCAGCCTGCGTCCTGCTTTTGAGGACTGGCTGGGGGCGGGGGCGATCATTTCTCACCTGACAGGAAGCCTAGCCCCAGAAGCCCAGGCAGCGGCGATCGCCTACGAGCGCCTCCGCCACAACCTGCAAACCCTCCTCAAGCAGTGCGGCTCTGGCCAAGAGCTGATCGAGCGCGGCTTTGGTCAAGACGTAGAGTTGGCGGCGGCGCTAAACGTCAGCGATTGCGTCCCGACGCTCATCGACGGTGCATATGTGCCGCGTTAGGGCAGGTCTTGGTGGGTGAAGGGGCGGGCATTATCGCCGCTGTAAGTATCGACCACCTGTCCCGTGCCAACAAGCTGATACTTATAGGTGACTAGCCCTTCCAGCCCCACGGGGCCGCGTGGCGGCATTTTCTGCGTACTAATGCCCACTTCTGCGCCAAAGCCATAGCGGAAACCGTCGGCAAAGCGGGTGGAGCAGTTGTGAAACACGCCCGCTGCGTCTACCTGGGCAATAAAGGTGGCGGCCGTTGCGTCATTTTGCGTGACGATCGCCTCCGTGTGCCGCGAGCCGTAGGTGTTGATGTGGGCGATCGCCGCCGCCAGCGAGTCCACCACACGGATCGCCAAAATCAGGTCGCTGTATTCCGTTGCCCAGTCTGCCTCGGTGGCGGGCTTCACGGCTTGTCCTGCCAGGGCTTGCGTGCGATCGTCGCCGCGCAGTTCCACGCCCGCTTGCTGGAATGCCGGAACTGCTGCGGATAGGAACTGAGGGGCGATCGCCTGATGCACCAGCAGCGTCTCAATGGCGTTGCAAGCCGAGGGATATTGGGTCTTGGCATCGAGGGCGATCGCCACCGCCTGCGCCACATCTGCCGCCTCATCTACATACAGGTGGCAAATGCCGTCCGCATGGCCCAGCACCGGAATCCG
Organism: Cyanobacteria bacterium J069; assembly: GCA_003695655.1. Lineage (GTDB taxonomy): Bacteria > Cyanobacteriota > Cyanobacteriia > Elainellales > Elainellaceae > Thermoleptolyngbya. The sequence continues at coordinate 673 of RFIF01000383.1, read as the reverse complement.
CGTGTTTTCCTGCACAAACCGCACAAAGGAATTGGAGCCACGCGGAATGATCAGATCCACCTCTTGATCGAGTCCCAGCAGCGCTACGGTTTCCTCCCGCGTCGTCAGCAGCCGCACCACCGCCGGATCAACGCCCACGCTTTCCAACCCCTGGTGAATCGCCCTGGTCAGCGCCTCGCACGACCGCACCGCCTCACGCCCGCCCTTCAAAATCACGCCATTCCCCGACTTGATTGCCAGCGACGCAATCTGCACCAGCGCATCCGGCCGCGACTCAAAAATCACGCCCAGCACGCCCAGTGGACAGGTGATCCGCTTCAGCACCAGCCCCGTATCTAGCTCTCGATGGATCTGCACTTGCCCCACCGGGTCTGCCAGCCGCGCCACATCGCGCACACCGGCAATCACGCCCCGCAGCTTGGTGTCATCCAGCTTCAGCCGTCCGTAGAGCGGTTTTGCCAGCCCTTCCTCCAGCGCCGCCGCACAGTCCGCCGCGTTGGCCGCCAGAATGTCGGGGGCTGCGGCTTCGAGGGCGAGGGCGATCGCCTCCACCGCCCGATTGCGCGCCGCCGTAGACAGCACTGCCAACTGCCGCGCCGCCGAGCGCGTTTGCTGAGCCAGGGTTTTGAGGTCGAGGGTGGAGGTGAGCATTGTGGGTATTGGGGTGATGGGG
>RFIF01000382.1 GCA_003695655.1 Cyanobacteria bacterium J069 | reverse complement strand
GCCAGGTAACGGATCGCCAGGAGGTGGATTATGTCGTAGAAATGGGCTCGGTTACAAAACTTTAGGAAGGGCTGAAGCGCTTATCTGCTACAGTCTACAAGTCTCTGTGCGAGAGGGCTGGAAGAGCGAATAAGAGAAGAACAGTTTGTGTAAACACCCCCTCGCCCCAATATAGCCCCGGTAATTCTCCCATCGGAGAATGAATAGGGTCGAGGATGAGTTTGTCGTAGTTCACGTACTTTCCTTCCTGTCGCCAGCCGAGGCGATCGCAAAAGGTTTCCCACGCCTCCTTATGATACTGCCCGTCTAGGATGCCGCCGCACGCCACGTAAATTTCCTTTTGCACGCTAAATCCAAATCGCCCGTTGCTGTAGTGCAGCCACAGGTCATTCAGCCGCCGCAGGTCTTCGCAGGGATAGTTGAGCAGCCCTTCCACTGTCCAACTGCGCTCCAGCGTTTGATCCATCAGCTTAAAGGTTTCCTCGTCTGCCGCTTTCCACTGCCCCGTTTGCAGCAAGTTCTCCAGCCGCCCATAGCGCAACTGGTTCACCTCTGCTTTTACCGCAGATTCCACTCGACTCGCCTTGCAACATTCATAGGCAAAGGCGATGGCGTCGGCTCCCTGTCCGCAGGCGGCGCGAATCAGCCCGCTGGGGTTTCGCAACAGCGACACGTATAGCAAAATCGTGTTTTGCCAAAACTCGGCGGTGAAGTGTTCCAGCACTTGCGCCTCGCCTGCCTGGTTTTGCTGCACCAGCTCCACCGCCGTCAGATATTCCTGAAAGCTACGATGGGCAAATTCATAGTCCTCGTCGCGCTTCACCAGCAGCTCGCTCACCTGCACAATTTGCTCTAGCCAACGGGTCGGCGCGACGGCTTCGTCCATTTCCTCTAGCTGCGTGGCAATGTGGGCCACTAGCTCTGCTTCGGCCAGGCTGGTTTTTTCCTGCATAGTCATCGCCAGCGCGAGGGTCTGCAAAATTTTCTGGCTTTGCTCTACAAGCAATAGCAAATCAATGCGCTTGGCCATCGGTCGTTGACCCAGTTGCAAGCCGCAAATTTCTCGGTATAGCTCGGTGCGGCGGGTGGGCAGTTGGCTGTTGGGCCGCGACCGATGAAACACGGCGATCATGCTGAGCATGAGAGGATTTTTCGCCATGTCTGCTAACTCTTGGCGTCTCTCAATTTGGGACAGCAGGTCAGCGGCGCGGCGATCGGCCGTTTCCTCCACATCGTCATCTTTCCGGCTGGCAATGGGCACGGCGTTGCGCTCCTGCGCCAGATACCACTGCTTTACAAACTTTTCCCGGCGATCTTCATCAAACGGCTCCACCTTTAGCGCTAGCTGGGGCCGTTCGGCGGCATAGTCCTGGCTGTAGGCATTGGGCCGCGACGTGAGGATGAAGGTGCAGCGGTCATAGTTCTGCATCTGCTCGGCGATCCAGCGGCTGACGGCGATGCGCTGGTCGTCGGCCACTTCGTCAAACCCGTCAAACATGATCAGCGCCCGGTCGCTGTGGAGCAGCCGCGTGGCCCAGGCGGCGGGAATCGTCAGATTTTTGCCACCGGGCAGTTTGGGAATGTGGTGCTGCGTAATCAGGTCGGGCAGGCTGGGCGGGTCGGGCTGGGCGATGGCGTCGCGCCAGGTTCGCAGCATCAGCAGCACGGGGATAAATTCGGGCGTGTGGTGGCGGCGGCGGGTGGCGCGGGGGCGCGTGCAATAGCAGTAGGTGAGGTGACGTAGCAGCGTGGTTTTGCCATAGCCACCCCAGGCCAAGATCGCCAAACTCCGCAGGTTGGGCGAGGTCTGTAGGCGGGCGAGAATGTCCCAAATGTCGAAGGGTTTGCGGTTTTCGGCGGCTTCTACCAGCGCTTCGGCATCGCGCTGCTGCAACCCCGGCAAGTTGGGCAACATTTCCCCATCGCAGTTGCGCAAGAACTCGTTGCTGAGCTGGAGTGGCACATACACATCTTCCAGGTCAGGATTCACTAGCATCTGCACGCCATCCTCCGTGACATACCGCCGACAGGCAGCAGCCTGCGCTTTTAGAAACTTGCCGTCAAATCCGGAGAGCTGCATCCGCAGGGCTTGATCAATCTGGTCTAGCCCGCGAGTCAAAGAATCGGCATCGCGCTTGCCTTTTTCGCCGGCCCAGTCGCCCACGCGGGCGGTGAAGTTTTCGGTATATTTTGCCCAAATGACTGTGACCAGCATGACGGGAAACGTCAGCACTGCTAGCAACCAGTTTTGCTGCAAAAGCAAGTGTGCCAGAATGCCTACGCTGCCGCCCAGTGGACTCCATTGAATGACGAGATTAACGGCTTTTTGGACGAATTGATGTTCGGCGCTGGGTTCCGACTTTTGCTCAGGATTGCGTTCTGGCTGGTGGGGCGACGGCATGGAATGAATTGTGGAGGGAGCATAATGGCTCTAATATGGCATTCCTGGACTAAAAATGATCGCAGATGCGTTTCTGGCGGTTTTCTGAACATCTTGTTCTGCCAGAATCCACCTGGTTTCCCTTTCCGAAACGGGTTAGAAGGCATTACATTGAGGTAGCTTGGCGCGGGTTTGGGTGAGGTTTTGCAGAAGCAGTGTGGAACGCTGTGCAGAAGCTTGCGGAAGGCAGATGTTTTGCAGAAGCAGTGCGGAACGCTGTGCAGAAGCTTGCGGAAGCTTGCGGAAGGCGATCGCCCAACCCTGAAAAGAGAGTCAGACCTTGAAACATTCAAAACTTAGAAAATTGAGAGAACTTTAGCTATGGGACGACGGCTATTGCAGGGGATCGTGGCGGCGCTGCTGCTGGTGCTGGTGGTGAACGGTGCGGCGGCGATTCCCCGGTTTTCGCGGCCAGAGCCTGCGCCCCGCCTCCCCGCGCCAGAGGTTCCTGCCGTTGCCGACCCTGCCATTCCGCCTGATCGCGTGCCGCTGCCCGTGCCGCCCGATCCCATTCCCAACGATTTGCGGCAGGTGCTGGTTCCTGGTAAAGCGGATCTGTCCAGCGTGCGTGTGCCCTATCCCGTTATGCGCGAGGTCGCTTCCAGCTATACGCCGCGCCAGGAAATTGCGCCGCCCCACCCGACCAACTTTGGCTATCGCTTTTTGACGGATGCGGCGGGTCGCCCGGTTAGCAACGACCCAATTATCGTGCTACATGAAACCGTTGGCTCTGCCGGGAGCGCCATCAACACCTTCCGCACGCCCCATCCCAACGACGCTGACCAGCGCAGCTATCATGCCCTGGTGCGGCAAAATGGCACGGTGGTCTACATTGTGCCGCCGGAGTATCGAGCCTTTGGCGCGGGCAATTCGGTGTTTGACGGGCCAAATGGAACGGAAACGGTGAACACCAACCCGCAGTTTCCGCCCTCGGTGAATAATTTTGCGTACCACATTTCCCTGGAAACCCCCGGCGACGGGCGCGGCAACCAGGCGCGACACAGCGGCTACACCCGCGCCCAATATCAATCGCTGGCCTGGCTGACTGCTCGCACCGGCATTCCGGTCAACCGCATCACTACGCACCGCGCCGTCGATCGCTCTGGCAATCGCAGTGATCCGCGCAGTTTTGATCGGGAGCAGTTTTTGGCGCTGCTGCGGCAGTTTCAGGGGTGATGGGGTGACGGGGTGACGGGGTGACGGGG
>RFIF01000381.1 GCA_003695655.1 Cyanobacteria bacterium J069 | reverse complement strand
GGTCGGCATGGAGCGGGCAATGCCTGCCAGTCCGTCTTTGTAGCCAGGGACGAGCTTAGCATTGGCCGCCAGGATGGCCAGACTGTCGCTGGGATTGACGAAGAAATTGCGACCTAAAATCATGTTGCGATCGCCATCCCCATCCGACGCCGCCCCAAAGTCGGGCCCGTCGTCTTTAAACATGATTTCCACCAGGTCATGGGCGTAGGTGAGGTTGGGGTCGGGATGTCCACCGCCAAAGTCTTCCAGCGGCACTCCGCCCCGCACCGTGCCTGCGGGTGCCCCCAATCGCTGTTCAAAAATGGCGTGGGCATAGGGGCCAGTGACGGCGTGCATCGAGTCGATGCAGAGGCGGAAAGCGCCACTGCTGAGCAGCGCCCGAATCCGCTCAAAGTCAAACAGCGACTCCATCAGCGCCTGGTAGTCGGCGACCGAATCGATCACCTCCACCACCAGACTGCCCAGTTGGGTTTCGCCCAGGGTGTCTAGATCAACATCGGGCGCATCCAGAATTTTGTATTCGGTAATTTCTTTGCTGCGGGCAAAGATGGCTTCTGTCACCTTTTCCGGCGCGGGGCCACCGTTGCCAATGTTGTACTTAATGCCAAAGTCGGCGTTGGGGCCGCCGGGGTTGTGGCTGGCGGAGAGGACAATGCCGCCAAAGGCGTTGTATTGGCGAATGACGCAGGAGGTTGCGGGCGTGGAGAGAATGCCGTGGTGCCCCACCTTCACGCGCCCCCAGCCGTTGGCCGCCGCAATTTTGAGAATAATTTGGATGGCTTCGCGATTAAAATAGCGCCCGTCGCCGCCCAGCACCAGGGTTTCGCCCTGATAGCCCTCCAGGCTGTCAAAAATGGACTGGACAAAGTTATGCAGATAGTTTGGCTGTTGAAATATGGGCACAGATTTTCGCAGCCCCGACGTACCGGGCTTTTGGTCGGCAAAGGGCTGTGTAGAAACGGTTTGAATACTCATCGACAATCCTCTCGGTTAAGCAAGTTCAGGCGCTGACCAGTGGCTTGGTGATCTTTTTGGAATGATCTTTTTTGGAATGATCTTTTTTGGAATGATCTTTCTGGGAATAATCTTTCGGGAAATACTGTCTTGAGGAATGATCTCTTGGACATGATCTCGTTGGGTCGAGTCTGGCCTTGTTCACAGTCGTCAAGGGAGTTTAGGGTGGTTTTGGCAAAGTGCCTAAACGGATCTTCGGTGAAACAGGTGTGATGTCCGGTTACGAGGACAGGAGGAACGGTCAATAGGGAGAACCTGAGCAGACACGAATATGTTGTCCTGAATCATTTCAATGGACAAATCGCGGGACAGATCCTTAAAGAATCAGTTGGACTTTTGTCCCTTAACCGCTTGCCCCGTGCCCCAATGATTTTACCGTTGAGCGCCTCGATTATGGCTTCGGTGTTCATCAGAGTGTGAATCAGAGCGCTACGACTTATTCTTTCGAGATCCGGGATATGAAACGCCTGGTGCTACAGATCCAGCACAATTTTGTGAGTGACGTTGCCCTGCTCGTTGATGTCATACACGATCGGCACGGCCGTCCCCAGTTCTAGTTGGGCAACTTCTTCGCCTGTCATCTGATCTAGCTTCATGATGATGGCGCGCAGTGAGTTGCCGTGAGCGGCGACCATCACATTTTTGCCCTGGGTCAAATAGGGCAGGATGGTCTGGTTGAAATAGGGCAATACCCGTGCCTGGGTGTCTTCTAGGCTCTCGCCGCCGGGCGGGTGGACATCGTAGGAGCGTCGCCAGAGTTGCACTTGGGCGGTGCCAAATTTTTCGGCCGTTTCGGCTTTGTTGAGGCCTTGCAGGTCGCCGTAGTAGCGCTCGTCGAGGGCGGCGTGGGTGAAGATAGGCAGCACTTCGGCGGGGCTGTTGTAGTGGTCGAGGCCGAGCCAGTCGGGGTCGTCGTCTTCGTGCTGGATGATGGGGATTTTGCCGCCGCAGATGTCGTCGCATTCGGTCAAGATGCAGACGGCCGTTTCGATCGCCCGAATGAGTTTGCTGGTAAACACTACATCCACGCGATATTCGCGCAGCTTGGTGGAGGCGATCGTGGCTTCGGCGCGGCCGCGCTCGCTCAGGGGCACATCGACCCAGCCGGTGAACTTGTTGACCGCGTTCCAGAGGCTTTGTCCGTGCCGTGTCAGAATCAGTTTTGCCATGCTTCTAGTCCGATTTTTAGTAGGGTGAGCGGCGATCGCCCAATCAGCCCGCCGCAAAGGTGCCAACAGTGTGAATTTTCAGAAAATTGGTGCCGCCCGTCACCTTCATCGGGATGCCGCCGACGACCAAAATGCGATCGCCCACTGCCGCCAGCCCCCGCTGCAGCAGGCACTCTTCGGCCTGACGCAGCACAGATTCAAACGGCTCTGTTTCGTTTTCGAGCAGCAAGGGCCGAACGCCCCACACCAGATTCAAACGGTGGTATACGTCGATGTTGGGCGTGAGCGCCACCACGGGTGCCGTCGGTCGCTCTTTTGAGGCCAGCTTAGCGGTATAGCCCGTGTTGGTAAAGGCAACAATGCACTGGAGCGGCAAAAACTGATCGATAGCATTGAGTGCTTCGCTGATGGCGTGGGCTTCATCTTCCTTCGACGGCGGATAGTTGACGAAGTGATAGTCGCGCTCTATCTCGCGGGCGATGCGGGTCATCATTTGCACCGCCTCGACCGGATATGTGCCCATGGCCGACTCGCCCGACAGCATCACGGCATCGGTGCCATCGAGAATCGCGTTGGCCACGTCGCTGGCTTCGGCGCGGGTGGGGCGTGGGTTTTGGATCATGCTCTCCAGCATCTGCGTTGCCGTGATTACCGGAATGCCCAGCTCGTTGCAGCGGCGGATGATGTGCTTTTGCGTCAGGGGCACCTGTTCAGGCGGCAGTTCTACGCCCATGTCGCCCCGCGCCACCATAATCGCATCGCAGGCACAGAGAATATCTTCAAGATTAGCGATCGCCTGGGGTTTTTCTAACTTGGCCAGCACGGGCACGTCGGCATGACCCTTGGACGCGAGCAAATCTTTGAGCGATCGCACATCGTCGCCTCGTCGCACAAAGCTCAGCGAAATCCAGTGGACATTTTGCGACAGCCCAAACTCTACATCCTGAACATCTTTATCCGTCATCGACGGCAGCTTCAGGTTCAGACTGGGCAGGTTCACACCCTTGCGGCTCTTCAGCAGCCCGCCCTTCACCACCCGACAGCGCACCTCTCGTCCACACACCTCCTCCACTTGCAGCTCCAGCAAGCCGTCATCCATCAACACCTGGGTTCCCGGTGTCGCCTCTTCCCACAGGTGCGGATAATCGATCGACACCGTATTAGGCTGTCCGTCTAGCCCCTCTTCGGGCACCAAAATCAGCGGTGCGTCCTCTTCCAGCAAGATGCCACCATTAGGCATTTGCCCAACGCGAATCTTGGGGCCTTGCAGATCTTGTAGCAGCGTAATCGGCATGTCGAGTTCAGCTTCGACCATGCGGATTATCTCAATCGTTTTGGCGTGATCTTCATAAGAGCCGTGAGAAAAATTGAGGCGGGCGACGCTCATACCCGCTTTCACCATTTTTTTGAGAATTTCGGGTGAGCGGCTGGCGGGGCCAATCGTGGCGACAATCTTAGTGCGGGGAGTGAGGTGTTTCATAGCAGCAGTGGCAGGGTAGAGGTTGCTTATAGGCAGAAACTCGCGAACCATCGACAAATAGCGCACCGGGTTATGGAGAAGATGGCTATGACCCTACCGCACAATTCCTGGCGGCGTTTGATACCTGGATAACAGGCAGCCGAGAACCAGATGAAAAAATCCGGTGTTGTGGTAAAGCAGGGGGCAGAAGTCAGGAGTCAGGGGTCAGGTCTAAAGCCTTTGCTGCATCAGGCTTTTCAGCTTGATGTTTGTTTTAACCATTCGGTCTACCGCTATAGCAGGGGTTAAGGGGCTGGGGGTGAGTTCATATCGCAATTGCGCCACACAAAAAATCCCTAACGCGGGCGCTAGGGATAGGGGATTGGCGATTAGGGATTGAAAATCAGGAGGCGCGGCGGGCAGACTGGGCAAAGCTGAAGGCCCCTAGCGTTAGCTGGCCATCAAAGGTGTAAAAGGTGACGCGAGAAATTTTGCGGGCGGTGAGCGTTAATTCTAAATTTGGCGCATGGTCTGGACTAGCCCCCGCTAGATTGGCGGCTGGGGTCTGGGTTTGGGCGACAGGGCGATTATGCTCATCGAAGGCGGCCATCACCGTGGGGCGGGAGCTGGTGACATGTCCGCTGACGCGCTGCACGGGCTGATCAAAGGTGGCCTCAAGCCAGCCGCCCTTGGGGCAGCCCATCAGCACCAGTTGCCCGGTGTGCGCGGGATAAGCGGGGTTGGAAGGAACCAGGGCGATCGCATTTACAAAGGTCACGCCCAGATAGCAGAACTGGGTGTTGACCATCTCAAAGATGGTCAGCTCGTCGAAATCTAGCTCAACCTGATCAATGGGCGATCGCCGTGCTGCCAGCTCAGAGCCAGTTGCCACGCCCAGCGGCATAGCCTCAAAGACAGAAACATTGACCGCAGGTTCAGAAAATTCTGGCGCTGCTGGCTCAGACCCCAGGCCAAATTCCGGTTCAACTTCGGCTTCTAAGGTTGCTTCCAAGGTTACAGAAGCAGCATGGAACGAAGATGGGGGGGCAACCGGAACATCAGGATACTCTGCCATAGACTTTTTCCCTGAAGAAATATCTCGTTTACTCTTTCAAAGATGCTGCTGGAGCAAAGGGGGCAATTGCAAAGATTGCTCATGCAGACTAACGGACTCTCAACGAACAGGAAGCCATCCATCACACCCATTAACCAGACTTAGACAGAAGTACAGACTTTAACAGACGCTTCTTAATACAAGAACTTAGGATGTAGCCAGCGGGTAGATGCTTTGTCGTTTCCTGATATTTAGACGATTATTTAGACAACGCTGAAACCAGGATGGAAACCGACCTCGAACAAGGTTCAATTGGAGTCGAAGAAGGGACAATTTCGGACAAGCAACGCTGGCGACTCTATAGTTAGCCATCCTGAGTTAGCCATCCTGAGCAATCCGCAAATATCCGCAATTGTCTGCCTGTCTTCATGAAAGCTTTAAGTTGAGTAAAGCTACTTCATGATCTCTTTACATATTACCATGGGGCAACCGGGGGCATTCCGTCAACAGGGGTCACTACCATCCCTGCCTCTGCAAAACTCCGTTCCAATTCTCAAGCATTCTTCACCGAGATTAGGTATCGCACGTATCGCTTGATCGATTCCTCATTTTCCGTTGCCACCCGTTGCCGTTTTGCTTTGTCATTTTTCTAAGCTCATGCCAAGCTTTTTTTACGCCACTATATTGGCGCTGGGAGTGGGGTTCCTGGCAGGCTGTCGATCGCCGGAGAACCTTCTTGACGCTGCCGCTTTCCTGTATGAAGTCTCGCCTGCTGAAAATTCCATGACTGAACCCCAGATGCTTGCTCAGTCCGACGCTGATCTTTTCTTTGACCAGGCTGCTGATTTTTCGGAGGGGCTGGCAATGGTGCGTCAGGGCGATCGCCTTGCGTTTATTGACCTGACGGGCAACCTGGCGATCGCCGTTGATCCCAACATGGACGGTGCATCTGGCTTTGCAGAGGATATGGCGCTGGTGCAGGCAGGCGGAGTCTATGGCTATATGAATCGGGCCGGCGAGATTCCTATTCCGCCGCAATATCCCAGCGCTGCCCCCTTTACCCAGGGCTTGGCGGCGATTCGTCCCGGCACCCGCTACGGCTACATTAATTCCGCCGGGGATCTGGTGATCGAGCCGCAGTTTACGCTGGCGGGGCCGTTTGCCGAGGGGCTGGCGGCGGTCAAGGTGGGCGATCGCTATGGGTTCATTGCGCCGACAGGCAAGCTGGTGATTGATCCTCAGTTTGAAGATGCCTGGCAGATGTCGCAAGGGCGGGCAGCGGTGCGCCAGGGCGGTCGCTGGGGCTACATCGATGCGGGCGGCAGGCTGGTGATCGAGCCGCAGTTTGACGGCGCGTTTCGGTTTGTGGATGGGCGGGCGCGGGTGCGGCAGGGCGGCGACTGGGGCTTTATCGATTTGCAGGGGGAACTGGCGATCGCCCCCCGGTTTGGCTTTGCGTCTGATTTTGCCGAAGAGCGGGCGGCAGTACTAGTGGGCGCTAAGTGGGGTTATGTTGATCCTGCTGGCGAGATGGCGATCGCCCCCCAATTTGACTATGCTGCCGATTTTTCCGAAGGGCTAGCCGCCGTGAAACAGGGCAATCTCTATGGCTACATCGACCCAGCAGGCACCTGGGCGATCGCGCCCCAGTTTGACAACGCCGCCGCCTTTTCCGAAGGCTGGGCCAGCGTCAAAATCGGTAACCAGTGGCGCTATGTCAACCGCAGCGGCCAGTTTCTCAAGGCATCGCCGCTACTGCGCTAGGGAGTTTGGGGTTCGGCCTGAAAGCCAGATTTGATCAGCCCTTTGCCGCTTTCCAGCATGGTCAAAGAAAACCTAACCCCTGCCCCCCTACTCC
>RFIF01000380.1 GCA_003695655.1 Cyanobacteria bacterium J069 | reverse complement strand
CCCAAAACCTGATCTCTAAAACCTGAAACCTGATCCCTGACTCCTGACCCCTCATTTTTAACTTGCGGAATGTAGCACGGGGCGTAGCCAAACAGACCAATTGGCGGCAAAAGTTAAGCTTTTTAAAGGCGATCGCCCCGAAGGCTCGTACCCTTGTACTATGAAAACGCTCGGTGCTGCCTCCTCTCCCTATCTCCAACACCCCAACACCCTCATGGACGACATCCCCAGCATCATCTCCCACGTCTCCCTGGGAACCAACCAGTTTGAGCGCGCTGTTGCCTTCTATGATCAGGTCATGCCCACGCTGGGCTGCCACAAGATCGACGAGTTTCCCGGTGCAGTAGCCTACGGCAGGCAGTTTCCCGAATTTTGGGTGCAGACGCCGTTCGACGATCAGCCCGCAGCGGTGGGCAATGGGACTCACGTCGCCTTGATTGCGGCAAGCAAGGAGGCGGTTCATGCATTTTATACAGCGGCGATCGCCGCTGGGGGCACGGGTGATGGCGAACCGGGCCCGCGACCGCACTATAGCGAGGCCTACTATGCCTGCTATGTCCGCGATCCTGATGGGCACAAAATTGAGGCAACCTTTTGGGATGACGGCTTGGCACAGGCGTGACGCGAACCGTAACGCTACCGCCGCTGGAGCCGTACCGTAAAGACCGTTCCCTGCCCCAGGGTGCTGTCTACGCCAATTTCGCCACCGTGGAGATCGATGCAGCGCTTGGCGATCGCCAGCCCCAGCCCCGTTCCTGGAATTTGCCCCACGTTGCTGGCGCGATGAAACGGTTCAAACAGCAGGGGCAGCGCCTCTGGCGGAATGCCGATGCCCTCATCTTTGACCTGAAGCCCAATACTTTCGGGCTGGCACGACACGCTCAGCGAAACGCAGCCGCCTTCTGGCGAGTATTTAACAGCGTTGGACAATAGGTTATTGATCACATGCCACAACAGCTTTTGATCGAGCCGAGTAATACAGGGGCCCCCTTCCGACGAGAAGGCGAGCTGGCACTGATGGTTGGAGGTGTAGCGCCAGACCTCGACCTGCTCTTCACAAAAGCTGATCACGTCAATCGGCATTGGCACAAACTCCAGATGGTCGGAATGCATCCGCTCTAGCAGGAGGATGTCTTCTAACAGGAGGCTGAGGCTTTCGGCGGCTGCCTGAATTTGCTGAAGCTGCTGCCGCTGTTTTTCGGGGGGCAGTAGGTTGCCATAGCGTTGTAGCGAGTCGGCACAGGCGCGAATTGCTGCCAGGGGCGTGCGAATTTCGTGAGAGACGACCGCCAGATGCTCGGTGCGGCGATGCATTTCGGCTTCGGCAATATGCTGGGCGGCCTGGGCAGCGATTTCGGCCCGGTGGCGCGCCAGCGCAATTTCAATCGTGGTAGACAAAATGCGATCGTTGAAGGGTTTGAGCACATAGCCAAACGGGCGGGATGCCGTGACGCGCTCCAGCGTAGCCTGATCGGCGTTGGCGGTAAGATAGACAACCGGAATCTGCAACTGGTTCTGAATCTGCTCTGAGGCCGCGATGCCGTCCATTTCTCCGGGCAGCCGAATGTCCATCAACACCAGATCAGGACGAAAAGACTCAGCCTGACGGACTGCATCCAGCCCTGTGTCGGCGATCGCGATCACCTCATAGCCAAACCGCTCCAGCGATTCTTTGAGGTCGTAAGCTATCAGGTGTTCATCTTCGACGATCAACAGACGCATGGGTGGCATAGAGATGCAAGCAGCTAGGCAGGCGGATTAGAAATGGGGAAGCTAATGAGAAAAGTTGTTCCCGGCTTACGCTTTAGCTCAAGGCTTCCCCGCAACTGGGCAACCAGGCTGCGAACGATCACCAGCCCCAGGGAATTGGTCTGTTGCCAATCTAGATCGGGCGACATGCCCACACCATCGTCGCTAATCGTCATCATTCCCTGGCTGAGCTGGGAATCTTCTACGGAGGGCTGAATTTCTACGCAGATAGTAATATTACCGGTCTGGCCATCGGGGAAGGCATATTTCAGCGCGTTGGAGACCAGTTCATTGATGATCAGGCCACAGGGAATGGCGGTATTGAGGTTGAGGCTGAGGCCGTGGGTGGCGATCGCCGGGACGATGTGCTGCTGGCTGACGCCATAGGTTTGGAATAGATTGGAGATCAGGGGGCGAATGTATTCGTCCAGGTTGATTTGCGAAAAGTTGGCAGACTGATAAAGCTGTTCGTGGATAATGGCCATCGACTGCACCCGATTTTGGGATTCTAGCAGCAGGGTAGCCGTGGTGTGATCCTCAAGGCGGCGGGCCTGCATCCGCAGCAGGCTGGAAATCACCTGCAAGTTGTTTTTAACGCGGTGGTGGACTTCTTTAAGCAGCACCTCTTTCTCATGCAGCGAGGTGCGAATTTGGGCGTCGGCCTGTTTGCGATCGCCAATCTCCTGCACCATAGCCACGCCATAGCCCAGTCCTCCCAACTCATTGCGCACAAAGCAGGCCGTCATTTCTACCCAAAGAATTCGTCCATTTTTGCCAATCAACCGCTTTTCAAGGCGGAAACGGGGCGTGTCTTGGGCGTTTTCGGAATGGATCGCGCCGTGAATTGCCTGCTCTAGCAGGGGAGCAGACAGGTTCCAGTCGGCGGGGTAAGTAATATCAACGGGGCTAAAGCGGGTCATTTCTTGGGGGCTATAGCCCAAAAGCTGGCAAAAGCGCTGGTTTGCCTGCATGATGCGTCCCGTTTCAGGCGACAGTAGCAAGATGCCAATGGGGGCGTTTTCAAAGAGCTGCCGAAACATTTCTTCGCTCTGACGCAGCGCGGCCTCAGTCTGCTTCAGATGGGTGATATCCAGCGTCACGCCCATCAGCTTGATCGGATTTCCAGCCTCGTTAAATAAATAGGCTCCCCGCTCATAGAGCCAGTGTATCGAGCCATCCAGCCAGATCACCCGATACTCTACGTCGTAGGCGGTGTGGGTTTGTAAACAGTGGTGTTCGATTTCGCTGAGACGGTCTCGGTCATCGGGATGGACTCGCTCATAAAACGATTGGTGGACGGGGTGCGGACTGATCTCGTTGCCCTGGGCGTCCAGTACGCGGCCATCAGCATCAGTGCAATAGCCCAGGATGGCGTAGTTTTCAGGCGACCAGGTTTGGGCTCCAGTCGCCATGTCGCGCTCCCAGATGCCCATTTGCGCAGTGGACAGTGAAATTTGGAGCTGGGCTGTGCGCTCTCGCACCCGCTGTTCTAGCTCACGGTTGAGGCGCTGGAGATCGGCTTCGACCCGCTGACGTTCGGCTAGCTCTGCCTGGGCGGCTTGGTAGAGATGGGTTTGCTGGATGGCGATCGCCATTTGGTCAGCCACCACGCGCAGCAGGGCCACCTCATCTTCGCGCCAGGTCTTGGAGTGGCGATCGCAGGATAGCCCCAGCGCCCCCCAGACCAGCCCCTCCACCCGCAGCGGCATCAGCAGCCAGGTGCCTTGTGAGTGGTTGTCTACAATTGGATAAGCCGGGTCAACCAGATCGAGATCGGCTGAGCGATCAATCTGCACCACTTCGAGCCGCTTGAGCCGCGCCGCAATGGGATTATCCTGATCGGGAATTTCTAACCCAGCCGGCCGAATCGGAGCATTCTGGGCATAGCTGGCCACATCTACCCAGACACGCCGCTGCGGCACATAGCGCGACACCCAGACATGATTGGCAGCCAGCAAATACGCCACTTCGCGAGTGGCGGTTGCAAAGATATCCTGCAAATCAAGCGAGTTGCGGATGGCTTGCATCACCCGGTTCAGCGCTTTTTCGCGGGCAAATTGCTGATGCAGCGAGGCCTGCGCCCGCAGTCGGTCGGATTCAATCCGCTTGCGATCGCTAATGTCCCGCAAAATCGTGGTAAACACCACTCCCTCACCCTGCACCAGCTTGGCCACCGAAGCCTCTGCCGGAAACTCGCTGCCATCTTTGCGGCGCGCCCGGATTTCGCTCCACTGCCGGGTCTGCTCTGGGTGGGCCATGCCGGAGGTCAGCGCCCCGCGAATAGCCCGCATGGCGCGGCGCTCTTCTGCGGCCCCCAGGTCAAACAAGCCTTCTGGCAACAGCTTGCTAATGGGCTGCCCCAGCACCTCACAACTGCCATAACCAAAAATTTGCTCGGCACTCTGGTTAAACAGAATGATCCGCCGGGTCTGATCGACTGAAATAATGGCATCCGCTGCCAGGTCGAGAATGCCCGCCAGCCGCTCCTGGGAAAACCGCAGCGCCTCCTCTGCTTGCTTGCGCGGTGTAATGTCCATCAGCACGCCGATCATCTGAATCGGCACATGATTGGCATCATATTGCCCCCGTGCTAGTGCCATCATCCAGCGGACTGTGCCATCCGGCAGGATAACCCGATACTCAAGGCGACAATCTTGGTGCTGGCTGAGGGTGGTTTCACTCATTTGTTCGGCATGGGCCAGGTCGTCGGGGTGTACGGCTTGCCGCCAGAGTTCATAGCTCGACTCCTGCTCATGGGGTGTCAGACCCAGTAGCCGAAAGTGGTTGTCGTTCCAGGTTACTTGTCCGGTCTTCAGGTTCCAGTTCCACAGACCGATATGGTTGAGGTCGAGCGCTGCCCGCAGCAAAGACTCCTGCTCTTGGAGCGCCAGTTCGGTCTGTTTGCGAGCGGTGATGTCGAGGCTGAGGACGTTGACCAGCCAGGTGTCTTGAACTATCGGAGTTTGCTGATGAAACCGGGTGGAAATCCAGCGCCATCCAGTGG
>RFIF01000379.1 GCA_003695655.1 Cyanobacteria bacterium J069 | reverse complement strand
TAGATTCTGGATGATTTTTCGCGGGCGTAGCCCGCGAAAAATCATCCAACTGCGTAAGTCCTCAATCTATTTAGCGCAATTTGTTTAGCACCATAAAGCCTGCGCGAATTCAGCCTGCGCACACCTAGCAATCAAGTAAAAATCAAGCGCTGTGTCAGCAGGCTTTGACAGCATGGTTCACCTGAGTAGCCAGGCATCCACAAGTCCTTTACCCTTAGATAAACCTTTACCCTTATCTGGCTTTGCTCTTAATCTGGCTCTTTCGGGGCCGCCCGCGTTTACTTTGGCACGCTGAATTTGGCACGCTGAATGGGCAATTGGCTAGTCGCGTTGCCTCATGCTTATTCAACTTTTGTGTTTGCTCAGTTTTTGGAAACCCGTTAGCAAATCGCTCGAAAACCGCCTATGAACCTCCTGCTTGCCTCTGTTCAGTCTGCCAACCGACTTGTCTGGGCGCAGGCGATCGGCCGCTTGCTGTGCCAAGTTGCCTATGGGCTGATTAGCTTCTACATTCCGATCTTGTTTGTAAACCATATCGGACTATCGGCGGCGTCTGTGGGTTTTGCCGTGGGGCTAAGCGCCGTCAGCGAGGTCAGCGGACACTTTATTGGTGGCACGCTGGCGGATTTGTCGGGCTGGGGGCGCAAACGGGTGCTGGTGTGGGCGGCTATCTTAGGGATCGCGGTTTCGGTGATCCTGAGTGTGGCGACGACGCTGTCGCTGCTGATCGGGGCGAGTTTGCTGCTGGGTATCAGCCTTGGGTTTTACTGGACGGCTTCTAGTGCGGCGGTGATGGATGCCACCCAACCGGAAGATCGCCACCATGCCTTTGCGCTGATGGGCGTTTCAGAATATGTCGGCGTAGGAGTTGGGGTCTTTGGTGGCAGTCTGCTATTAGCGGTGATTCAAGAGACGCCCCAGGCAATTTTTTGGGGCTGTGCGGTGATCTTTTTTGCCTTTTTGCTATTGACACAGCTCACTATGCAAGGTGTTCAGCAGCCCCAAGCAAAGCCCGGTGACGCAGAACAAGGTATCTTTGTGGCGCTAAAGGACAAGCTGCTGCTGGTCTTTATGGCGGCAAATGTGTTTTTTACCACCTATGTGGCGCTGGTGACGAGTACGATTCCGCTGTATTTCACGAATTTTGTGTCCGGTGCCGACCCAACGCCAGGAATGTCGGTTTCTAGTACAGCAAACTTGTTTACCTGGTGCTATATCGGCGTGGGGGCTATGCTGCAACTGCCGCTGGCACAACTGCTGACGCCCTATCCCAGGGTGCGCGTGCTGATGGCGGCTATGCTGCTGTGGGGGGCAGGCTTTTCGCTCTTGTGGGCGACGGGTTCGTTTGGGGAGGGGCAATTGATTTGGGGCGTGGTAGCGCTATGTCTGCTGTCGATTGGCTCTGTAGCTTACAAGCCTTTCTTTTCGGCGATCGTATCTGACCTGGCTCCTGATACGCTGCGGGGAGCGTATATGGCTGTCAGTTCCCAATGCTGGACGATTGGTTACTTTGTTGGCCCGGTGTTGGGAGGTTGGGCCATGGATCAGCCAGCCTCGGTGGCTCATCTATTTTGGCTGGGGGTGGGGGTGAGTTCGCTGCTGTGTGTGGGGATTTTATGGATTTTTGAGACGATCAATCCGGCGATCGCCCTCAGCACACCAGCCGATTCTGCTCTATCGCCTGAATCAGAACCCTAGCCACTGGACTCTAGCCACTGGACTCTAGCCACTGGACTCTAGCCACTGGGCCAAATCAACGCGCCAAAATAGAACTGCTAGTAGGACTTGCCGTACTGTTTCGGCGGCTTGGGTGCAATCACATTGACCACGCGATAGAGATGCTGATCGATCTGGGGACTTGCGGCAGGGGCGATCGCCTCGATCGTTTCTGCCTCTTCTTCCTTCTCGCCATCCACCGCATGATCCACATCATCTGCCGCGCCCTCCTCCACCCCCGACAGCACATCCACCGCCGGCACCTGCGCCAAGTCCTGAAACTCTTCGGCATAGCCCCAATAAGCCATCAGCACCGCCTCCGAGCCATCCACCGCCTTTAGCAACAGCACCGAGCGTGGAGCCGGATACATAGCTGCCACATCCGGCAGGGCTGCTTCTATATCAGCCAGCAGCGCTGACAGGTTGCCCGCCTCGCCCACGCTCACTTCACCTAACTGAACCAGCGCACCCTGACCCCGAATCGCAGGCACCATCCCCGCTGGAATCTGCATATCCGCCAGTTCCAGCATTGCTGTCTTCTGAGGGGTCAGCGTTTCCGGTGGCTTGCTGCCCTTGCCGCCTTTACTGCCTTTGCCGCCTGCTTCATAGTCCTTTGCATAATCCTTCTGGTATTTGCTGGCATAGTCCTCTACGGGCTGCGCTGCAAAAGCCTCATAACTCGCGACATCGGTCCACTGGGTCAAGGAAACCACCCGAGAGCCATCCTCGCTTTGCAGCACCGATAGCCCCTTAAAGCCTTCTGCGCCCTTAAAGAAAGCCTTACTTGACTTAAGAACACTGGAAACAGCGTTGATCTGCGTATCTGGCGTAGTTTCATAAACTGAAATAACGCTCACCGCTTCTGGTTCCGTATCAAAAATCAAAAACTGAGGTGCTTTATCGGCAGAGGCCGCCGCCGAAAACCCCAGCCCCAGCCAAAGCATTAGACTCAAGCCAAACAGCCTTCCCATGAAAGCCTGTTTGACAGTTCTGGATATCGTCCTAAAACCGTTTTCTAGCCAACGCTTTCGACCCCGCTCTTGGAGAGTCAAACGACTCAAAACACTTCGCATTACGCCTCCCAAAACACAAATCAGCGAGCAAGCACTGTATCCTAGCCGTAGTTTTCAGCGGTCTTTTGTATTCCGAGATACGCGAGCGATCGCGATACGCATGGCCTAACTAGAATGGACAGGATTTTCGTATCCGAGGCTACAGCGGTTTATCGCCAGCCCCACTAACTTCAGAAGTGTGGGCTGTATACAGTATTTTGTATGCAAATCCGATTCCGAGCTTGCTAAATTCCCAAGCTTGCAACAGGGTTTGCAAAACCAAGAGTTTACGAAACCAAGAGTTTTCAAAACTCTCAGGACTTACGCAGTTGAAACGAGTTCTATAGACTCTGGATGATTTTTCGCGGGCTGCGCCCGCGAAAAATCATCCAACTGCGTAAGTCGTAACTCTGTATGCAGATCTCGGGGGCAAGTTCTGAACGGCATTCGTGTGATGTTGAACAGAGGTCTGGCTACCCCGATTTTTTTAAGAGTTTCGATTTTTTTAGAGTCCAGTCCGGTTCAATTCCAAGCTTTCTGTCTCAGACATTTGGCCCACAGAGCCTTACGAATGGTTCGCAAGACCTCACGAAAGATGATTCGCTAACGTAGTCCGTTTCCAGGATTCTCGGAAGTATTTTGTATCTTTTGAAACAAATAAAATTCCGATTGATTGCGAATCTTTGATGCAAACCTTCTTTATTTATGAAGATTCTGTTCTAGCTTTTATTTCAGGAGATGTGGAAGGGGAATGGCACAAGCAGATCGTGATTTAACGTTAGAAGAAAGCACTACAGCAAGTGAGCCGATTATCAAATCGGAGCTGCTTTATGGGCTAAACGACAAGCCACCCGTGGGTGAGTCTCTGTTTGTAGCGCTTCAGCATGTGCTGGCGTCGTTTGTGGGAATTATCACGCCGCCGCTGATTATTAGCGGTGCGCTGGGTCTAGACCCAGTGAATACGAGCTACATCGTCAGCATGTCGCTCTTTGCCTCAGGGATTTGTACGTTCATCCAGTGCCGCCGCATTGGCCCGGTCGGTTCTGGGCTGCTGAGTTTGCAGGGTACGAGCTTTGCCTTTTTGGGGCCGGTGATCGGGGTTGGCACGGCCGCCATCCAGGGTGGCAGCACTCCGGAGCAGGCGTTAGCGCTGATTTTTGGGCTGTGCTTTTTTGGGGCAGCCGTGGAAATTATCCTGAGCCGCTTCTTGCACCTCATGGGCAAGATCATTACACCTGTTGTGTCGGGAACAGTGGTCATGATCATCGGCTTGGGTCTGATTAAGACCGGTATCACTAGTTTGGCAGGCGGCGTGGCGGCTCAGCAGGCGGGCACGTTTGGCAGTTGGCAAAACTTGGGGCTGGGCGGGTTAGTTCTAGCTATTGTGGTGGCGCTGACGGTTTCTAGCAATCGGTTCTTGAGGATGGGGGCGATCGCCATCGCGCTGATCATCGGCTACATCATCGCTGCTTTTATGGGTCTGGTTAACTTCAGCAATCTGAGCAGCCTTCCGCTCTTCAGCCTTCCGGTACCGTTCCGCTTCGGCATGAGCTTCAACTTTGCTGCCTTCCTGCCCTTCATCCTGCTTTATGTGCTCACTGCGATTGAGACGGTTGGCGACTTAACGGCAACCTCTGCGGTTTCTGGCGAGCCGGTGAAAGGTGCAGTCTATGTCCGTCGCATCAAAGGCGGCGTGCTCGGCGATGGTGTTAACTCGGCGATCGCGGCTCTTCTGAACACGTTCCCCAACACGACCTTCAGTCAGAACAACGGCGTGATTCAGATGACGGGTGTGGGCAGCCGCTATGTTGGTTTCTATGTGGCTGGCATCTTCGCAGTTCTGGGGCTTTTGCCCATTATCGGCGGCGTCTTCCAAGCCATTCCTCAACCCGTTTTGGGTGGTGCAACCCTGGTGATGTTTGGGTCGATTGCAGTGGCTGGTTTGAATATTGTTGCCTCAGCCGGTCTAGATCGTCGCGCCATGATTATCGTGGCAGTTTCTCTGGGTCTGGGTCTAGGCGTTCTCTATGCACCTGAAATTTTTGCCGACAAACCTCCCATCTTTAAAAATCTTTTTGGTTCCAGTATTTCGACAGGTGGCTTGTCCGCTATCTTGCTCAGTTGGCTACTCCCCAGAAAGTCCGAGATGGGTGAAATCTCTTCAGATTTTGTCGAAGAAGCCTAGGGCGCGTCATCAATTCACCTCAGAACCCTTGAGGAATCAGAACGATCGCGCCCGCCCAAACAAACCAGGCTAGGGGCTGAAACTCTAAGAAACCTAATGTTTTGCCAATAATTGATGACAGCCCCTAGGGCGAAAATAGCTCAGATCGTCTGAGTTCATCAGTCAATAAACTGAGAGCGAGGCCCTTAAATGAGGGATTATTTTTCTGTTTAAAAACTACAGAAGATGTCCCTCATTTTTCAGCGAAATCGCACAGCACTCGAATGCGAGTATTTCAGTCAAAGACTGCTACAGATATTCTCAAGGCATTTATTCTAGGTTTTTGCAGAAATCTTTTAGCAATCGGAAAGAGTGGAATATTCTCTTTCAAATGTACCTCGCAATACAAATCAAGACCTCCACTGACATTAGCCTATACAAAATGCTTTTTGTTTGCCAAAGTGCCATATCTTTGATTCTTATATCTTTGGGGTTTTTGGTTTTTGAACTCTTCAGATATTTCTCATGGATATGGCTCTTTGAAGATGTATTTATTCAGCAAACATTGAGCATGTTTCGGTGTTTTGTTTTGGTGTGTGAGGAGCTTTGAACATGAAGTTTGAGATTTTTAGACCTCTGCTGGTGGCGCTTGTCGCAGCAGGGGCGCTGGGAGTTAACCATAGGGCGATCGCCAGTACAGTCGCTACAGATCAGCCCAAAACAGCTCAGCCTGAAATGGCTCAGCCCGAAACGGAGATCCACCCCATCTCCGATGGAAATCCTGACGCCAGCCCATCCCCTTCAGAAATTGCCGACGCTGATCTGCCAGAAGTTCTACCCAATAACAGCCTGGAGGTCAGCCCAGTCACCCCAGAGCAATCAGAAATTCAACCAGCAGCCCTACCGGAAACCTTGCCCGAACAGGTTCCATCCGCATCGTTGTCTGATCTATCTAATCTAGAAGGCCCCGCCAGCGCCGCAGACCTTTCCACCTCAGAAATCACCAGCGAAAGCATTGCAGTGCCCGTCGATATGCTCCTGAGTGGCACGCTTCCGGTCGATGTCAACCCAGCAATGGCGCAGGTGACTTCAGTTCAGCAGTTTGCTGACGTGCAGCCCACCGACTGGGCCTACGAAGCGCTGGCCTACCTGGCCAACTCTGAAGCAGAAGGCGGTCTGGACTGCCTGGAAGGCTACCCCGATAGCACTTTTAAAGGCAGCCGCGCCATGACTCGCTACGAGTTTGCCGCAGGTTTGGCCTCATGTTTGGATGCCGTTGTAGGGCGACTCGACTCGCTCGATCCAGAGGTGCTCGCACGCATTGAGGCCCTCCAGCGCGAATTTGCCTCAGAGCTAGCCACACTGCGAGGACGGGTTGATGCCCTGGAAGCCGCCGTTTCTGAACTAGAGGCGAATCAGTTCTCCACTACCACCGTGCTGCGGGGAAACGCCTGGCTAAACCTGACCCAGGCCTTTCCCGATGGCAATATTCTGACAGAGCGCAATCCTTTCGCTCCAAACCCGTTTGCCCCCCCAATTCGAGGAGCCGATGGCACGCCCAGTCGGGTTTTCCGAGGCCAGCCGCAAGCAACCTTCAGCTACTACGTCAACCTCAACCTGATCACGTCCTTTACCGGGCGCGACTCGCTAGTCACCCAGCTGGCCGTGGGCAACGGCAATTCGCCTGCCAATGAACTGGTGTCTTCTGGCTTTCTCAACAGTTGGGGGGTGCCCTTTACCGATCAGGGCGCTGGCACGCCGAATAATGTGGTCGTGCGTGAGTTGTTCTACTCGTTCCCGATCGCCGATTCTATCCAAGTTGATATCGGCCCTCGCCTAAACTACTACCGCTACTTTGACGGCAACCGTTTCACCTTCTTCCAAACAGGCGCTTCCACCTTTAACTCCTCGGGGAGTACGCTGCTAGGCGCGGTTGACCGAGGCAGTGGTGTAGTGTTTCGGTGGAACATCATTCAGCCGCTACAGCTTACAGTTGGCTATCTGGCCGAAAACTCTGAGTTCTTGAACCCCGCTTTTGGGTTCAACACGTCCAGTAATCCAGGCGACGGACTGTTTAACAGCAGCAACATTATCACTGCCCAGCTTGCCATTTCTCCGGTGCGCAGCTTTAACCTGCGCCTGCTCTATGCCCGCTCTAGCTTGAAGCCCTACAACGGCTATATCGGTGGCGCAGTTGGCGAACCCCTTCCCTACGGCTACATTGACGACGGCTTTGGCGGCTTTTTGAATGACTCAGGAGCCGACACGCTGGTAGCAAACTTTGACTGGCAAATTGCCGACTGGATCGGGCTATTTGCTCGCTACTCTTGGGGGCGGGTCGATGTAAACCCGGTTGCCCGCGAGGAAGGCCGCCAGGTTCGCGTGCAATCCTTCCAGGTTGGTCTGGGTTTCCCCGACCTGTTCAAGAGAGGTGCGCTGGGCGTGGTGTCGTTCCTGATTCCTCATGACTATTTGGCAGGCGAGGAGTTTCTGCTGTCTGGAGGTGGCGACGGCGGCACCCAGACCGAACTAGAGGTGTCTTACCGCTATCCCGTAAGCGACAACATTTCTCTCGTCCCGGCCTTCTACGCAATTTGGAATGCTAACAACTTTGAAGACAACCCTACTGTTTACGTTGGCAATCTTCGATTCCAGTTCACGTTCTAAAATCATCGGCTGAAATCATCGGCTGACAAAACTAGACTGAGGGACTAACCCCCCAAAGGTTAGGACTTCTTCAAGTGCTTCGTTCCTGATCTGGAAACATATTTTATCAAGCGGGCTTTGTATGGATTTTCCTGAAGGAGAATTCATACATGGCCCGGTTCTTTTTGTCTGCACTCACAGCTTGTCTGCACTCATATCCAACCTTTAGAGCGTCGCCAAAATTCGCTTGATAAGATAGGGTGCAAGATCTGAGGCTGCTTTTTTCTGACCCGCTATGATTTGAGCCGGAGCATTCATTCATTCTTATAGAGGTTCATGCTCACTTTTCCTAGATTTCTCCGATTTTTTGCCCATCTCCGCCCAGCGGTCGTTCGTCGTGTGGCTCATCGGGCGGCTGAGCACCGTCTGCCAGGGCTTTCCGCAGAGATGGCCTACAATGCAATGCTGGCATTATTTCCGGCCATCCTGGCGATCTTGACTGCTATTGGATTGTTCCAGCCGCTTAACAATACCTTTCTTCGCATCATGCAAGATGTGAGTGAGGTCGTCCCTAATGAGGCTTGGGGCATTATCCAATCCTTTACGGAAGAACTCAGCAATTCGCGGGATAGAACCCTATTTTCTCTAAGCTTTCTGATTGCGGTTTGGGCTGCTTCGGGGGCGGCTAGTGCGGCCATGACGGCGCTAGACCAAATTCACCAAATTCCTCGTAGCAAGCTGCGTCCCTTTTGGAAAGCCAAGCTCGTTTCGCTAGGGCTGACCGTGGGCGGACTGCTGCTGCTGATTGTGGCGCTAACCGTTGTGTTTGTGGGGGATTTGATTGTGCGTCAGGTGTCTATTCAGGCACCCACGTTGCGCCCGTGGCTGCTCACGCTTTGGCAACTGCTGCCGTTGCCAGTTACATTGCTGATTATTTCTATCACCTTTGGGGCGATTTATCGGTTTGGCCCGAGTCGCTGGGACAAAGGACGCCCGATTATGCCTGGGGCGCTGCTGGCAGCTATTTTCTGGGCTGTGTTGTCAAATTTGTTTCGTCTATATGTGAGCAATTTTGCCGACTATAACCGAGTCTATGGAGCAGTGGGGGCGGTCATTATCCTGCTGCTGTGGCTTTATCTAACCTCGCTGGTGATGCTGCTGGGTGACGAGGTCAATGTCACGGTGGGAGAAGCGATTGAGCGGTATGATCACCTGCGGCAGTTGCATTTTGAAGAGATACAGCAAAGGGCCGAAGCGAGGGAGTAAGGCGATCGCCCAATCCTGACAGACTTATTGCCCAATCCTGACAGACTT
>RFIF01000378.1 GCA_003695655.1 Cyanobacteria bacterium J069 | reverse complement strand
CCTTTACCCTCTAACTATTAAAACGTATTTGACAGGTTAGAAAAACCGTGCAAGGATCTAACCATCTAAATTAATTTTAAGTGGTTATATAACCCTGGAGGGCTGATGGGCGCTGAAAAGCAGAGTATGGGCGGGTGGCAGGGTGGCAAAGGGGCGATCGCTCTCCTCGCTTCAGTTGCCTGTTGGGGCATGTCTACCAGCCTCAGCAAGGGCGTGTTGGACTATTTACCGCCGCTGACGCTACTAACGGTGCAGCTTTTGGGCAGTGCTGGGTTTCTCTGGGGGCTGCTGTGGGCGCAAGGCGAGGCACGCTCTCAGACTGTGTGGAACTGGCAAACGCTGCGGTTTGGACTAACGGGTTTACTAGAACCCGGACTGGCGTATTCTCTCGGCATTGTGGGCCTAACGCTAACCACCGCCAGCAACGCCTCGCTGATCTCAGCGACGGAACCTGTGCTGATCGTGCTGCTGTCGGGCGTGGTGCTGCGGGAGCGGGTGCCCCGGTCGCTGCTGCTGTGGACAGGGCTGGCGATCGCTGGCGTGTCGCTGATTGTGGGGATTGAGGGCATCGCTCAGGGCGATCGCAGCATCTGGGGCGACGGGCTAATTCTGCTGGGCAGCGCGGCGGCGGCGCTATATGTCGTGCTCACGAAGCGCTTTATGGCAGCGCTGGCTCCGCTGCCGCTGGCGGCATTGCAGCAAAGCGCCGGCCTGCTCTGGGCGATCGCCCTGTGGAGCCTGTGGGAAATGGCGGGAAATGCCACACCAATGTCACAGGTGGAATGGGGCACCTGGGCGATCGCTCTACTCAGCGGCGTCATCAATTACGCAGTACCCGTCTGGCTCTATCTGCTGGCGCTAAACCAAATGCGGGCCAGCATCACGGCGATTTTCCTGACGCTGATCCCGGTCTTCGGCATCGGCAGCGCGTTTCTGTTCCTAGATGAGCGGCTGGGCGCGATGCAGTGGATCGGCGCGGCGGTAATTGTGGCTGCCGTGATCAGAGTCGGCTGGGGACAATCGGCAACTGCCAAAGACGCTGCAAATTAGATCGAGTTAAAACTACCGTAATCCACCCAGGGTTTTTAGCTGCTGCGACTGTTCTTGTAAGCGTATTTCGAGGCTGCGACACACGGTTTCGCAGAGATCGAATATCATCGGGTCGGCAATTTGGTAATACACACTCACACCCTGCGGCTGACGCTGGACGATGCCCGCCTGAGCCAAAATTTTGAGGTGCTTAGACACATTGGCCTGTCCCAAACCCGTCTCTTCAATAATTTCAGTGACGTTTTTAGCCCCGTCCTTCAGGACGCACAGCACTTGCAGCCGACTCAGCTCCGAGAGCACTTTAAAGTAGTCGGCAACATGGGCAAGGGCGGCAGCAGGAATGTGAGACATGTTGAACGGAAAGCGGTGTTGTGTGAAAGCGGTGTTGTGGGAAAGCGGTGTTGGTGAAAGCGGTGTTGGTGAAAGCGGTGTTGGTGAAAGCGGTGTTGGTGAAAGCGGTGTTATGCGCAATCCAGTATGCGCAATCCAGAGCGTTGGCGATCGCCCGATTTATTGCAAGTTTAGGCTCGTCAGGCTATAAAACAAGCCGATTTGGCAGCGATTCTAGCACCTGGCTTCAAGCTTCAAATAAAGCTGCGAACCTGCCTGGACTGAGTTTGGCATGGCTGTATTCTAGCATAATTTTACAACCATATTACTATATGATAATATATAAAAAATCCGAATTGAGGGTTACAGCTATGCTGTTTCGTCAACTGTTTGATCCTGAAACCAGCACTTACACTTATTTGATTGCTGATCCCGACTCGGGCGAAGCGCTGCTAGTCGATCCGGTTTTAGAACAGGTCGAGCGCGATCTAAAGCTGCTGAAGGAGCTGGGGCTGACGCTGCGCTATTGCCTCGAAACCCACGTCCACGCCGATCACATCACGGGCGCGGCTCGCCTGCGGGAGGCAACCGGATGCGACAGTATCGTTCCAGAGCACGCCCAAGTAAACTGCGCCAATCGCTTCATTCAGCACGATGGAGTGATCCAAATGGGAACAGTTGAGGTACGGGCGATCGCCACCCCAGGGCACACAGACAGTCACATGGCCTACCTGATCAACGGCACGCATTTGTTAACGGGAGATGTACTGCTGATTCGCGGCTGTGGTCGCACCGATTTTCAAAGCGGAGACGCGGGCACCCTATTTGATTCCGTCACGCAGCGGCTATTCTCCCTGCCAGACTCGACGCGGGTTTATCCCGCTCACGACTATCGCGGCCAGACCGTCTCCACGGTGGTAGAAGAAAAGCGCTGGAATCCCCGATTTTTGGGTCGTACCCGTGATGCGTTTATCCAATTTATGAACAGCTTGGATTTGCCCAGCCCCCAAAAAATGATGGAAGCCGTTCCCGCTAATGAGCGCTGCGGCAACCGGGTCTAGCCTCCTGCTGGAACCCTCGCTGCAACTTGCTTTGCTGGAACCCGCCTTGCTGAAACTTAACTCATGCTATTTGGAGAATCTATATCTATGACCCTTTCTTCTAGTCCGCTGCTCCAAGAAATCGACGCCCCAACCCTGCGCCAACTGATTTTAGAAGAGGCTGTGACGGTGGTCGATGTGCGCGAACCGGGCGAGTATGCAGCGGAACATATTCCAGGTGCTGTCCTCCAGTCGCTGTCTCAGTTTGATCCCCGCCAAGTTGCGCTTCCTGCCGGGCACAAGCTAGTGCTGTATTGTCAGTCGGGCAATCGCTCTCGCCAGGCGGCTCAGCAATGCTTTGCGGCGGGATTTTCGTCAGTATCCCATCTGCGCGGCGGCCTTCCCACCTGGAAAAATCAGGGCTATGCAGTCGAAAAGCTGCAAAATGCGCCGATTAGCCTGTTTCGCCAGGTGCAGATTGTTGCCGGCTCGCTGGTGTTGCTGGGCACCCTGCTAGGAGCCTTTGTTTCGCCCGCCTTTTTGTTGCTCAGTGGGTTTGTTGGGGCGGGGTTGGTGTTTGCTGGACTGACTGACACTTGTGCGATGGGGATGCTGTTGGCAAAGCTGCCCTACAACCAGCGTGCTAGCCAGGTCCCAAACCAGCAGTGGGGTTGACCGAATGACGGTACTGCTGGGCTACTTTTTGGCCGTTTGCATTGGCATTAGTTTAGGATTGCTGGGCGGCGGCGGGTCGGTGCTGGCGCTGCCGGTGCTGGTTTATGTGGTGGGCGTTGCACCCAAACCGGCGATCGCCATGACGCTGGTCATTGTAGGCAGTGTGAGCTTGATTGGTCTGTTGCCCCACGCTCGACGCGGCAATGTCGATTACAAAAAAGGCGCGATTTTTGGCACGGCAACGATGCTAGGAGCTTACTTAGGCGCGCGCATTGCCACGCTGCCCTGGGTCACGAGTACGGGGCAAATGCTGCTGTTTGCGATCGCCATGCTGGCTGCGGCTGGGCTGATGATCTACCGCACGTCGCAAACCCCACCTGCCGCCCCAGCCGACGGGCCGGATGCAGCACTTGCCATTCCGCCCGTCTGCCAATATTGCTGGCTCTGGCTGATGACAGAAGGTTTAGGCGTGGGCGTGTTGACGGGATTGGTGGGCGTGGGCGGCGGCTTTGCCATTGTTCCGGCGTTGGTGCTGTTGGGAAAGGTGCCCATGCGACAGGCGATCGGCACTTCGCTGATGATCATCGCGGCCAACTCAGTTGCTGGCCTGTTGGGCTATTGGGGAAAGGTGACTTTGGACTGGCCGCTGACCGTTTCATTCACGTTTCTGGCGGGGGTGGGAACGCTAATCGGAGGCTATCTGGCGCAGTTTGTCTCAACCCGACAACTCCAGAAGGGATTTGGATATTTTCTGCTGGCGATCGCCACCTTCGTCCTCTTGCAAAATCGCCACAGCTTCCAAACCTCTCATTCCTCAGGGGTTCCCAGCAGCCTGACGCCAGCGTCTCACCGCACACCCAGCGCTACACATCAGGCCCCTCATGCCAATGGGGGAAGCTGAAATCGGGCGATCGCGCCAAAATCGCTCATTAATCTTCAGTCTTCCCCTCCCATGCGCGAACAGGTCAAGTTTTGGCGCGATCCGCGCTTCGGCAATCTCGATTTGCTGCACGCGCACTACGTGACGCATACCTTCAGTCGCCATGCCCACGAAACCTACGCCATTGGCGTGATCTTGGACGGAGCCGAAGCCTTTCACTATCGCGGCGAAACTCACGTCGCGCCTGCGGGCAGCATCGTGGCGATTCACCCCGGCGAGCTGCACACGGGACACGCTGCCGCCGCCGATGGCTGGACCTATCGGATGCTGTATCCTGATG
>RFIF01000377.1 GCA_003695655.1 Cyanobacteria bacterium J069 | reverse complement strand
TTATTTAGGTTGATTAAAAACCAATTACCAACCAATAAAAGCGAGAAATCTACAGCAAGAAATCTACAGCGGGAAATTCTCCGATACATCCGCTCGCGAGGTGGGCTGATTAACCAAAATGCCCTCGCCGCCCAGCACTTCCAGCGGCTTACCCTCAATCGAAATCCAGACTTTGGCATCCGGCTCCAGCGTCGTTGCCGTATACACGATCTGCGCCAATCGCCCAGTCATCGACGTGCTGCCGCCGCCCTGGGTAAAGCTGCTGGACAGATCCACATGCACGCCATCATCTTCAACTTTCACACTGCGGAGGGTCGTGTCGCGGGGAATCGTAGAGCCGACGGTCGTCGTGTCGGTGGGGCCCAGCAGCAGCGCCTCAAACGTGGCGTTGAGAATCTCTTCGGGGCGATCGCCCGACTCCACAGACACCGATGCCGGAGCCAGCGTCGTCTTTTGCCCATCGTCCTTCAGCCAGTAGACCTGCACCGTCCGCTGCTGCACGACGGCGATCGGCTCTCCGCTTGGCTCGGCGCTGGGCGACACTGCCGCATCCGGCTCCTGGGCAATCGGTGGATTTTCAATCGGCTGTGCCAGGGGCGAGGGCGACACCGCTACCGTAGGCGACGGCGAGGGCACTCTGGAGGTGACGGTTTGCCAGGTAAACCAGGCCGTGGCACTGCCCGCCGCCAGCACCACCCCCGCCAGCGCCGCCACCACGCCCACCGGCAGCCGACTGGCGGATGACGGAGTGGTGGGTTCTAGTTCACTGGGCGGCTGGGTCGCTTCGGGCGGCAGGGGTTGATCTTGAAACGAATGATTATCCATAAAGCTGAAAGCGTGCCCCGGTTGAAGGGGTTAGGGGTTAGCGGCTAGGGGATAGGCTAGATGGCCGAGTCAGGCGATCGCCAGCATCCATCCAAAGCACTCTGCAACAACTCTCTGGACGAATGAAGCCCGGTTTTGTTCCGTTCGGGTTCCGTCTTTGGGCTGCACGGGCTGCGGTGTTGCCTCCCCATTCCCTTTATTCTAGAAACCCTGCACTCGTCCGGCACGGTTTCAGGTCAAACCGCAACATTGAGCGATGGGGCAATCCGCCAGCAGTTTTAGCACTGAAACTAATTTTGAAATCGCGCCATCAACTGCACCATAACTTGACAGGACTTACGCAGTTGAAACGAGTTGTATAGATTCTGGGTGATTTTTCGCGGGCTGCGCCCGCGAAAAATCACCCAACTGTGTAAGGCCTACTTGACTATCATCAAACTGCTTCGACAACTCCAGCGCTTCTTGCAGTAGAGGGAGTGCCAACCCTAGCAGAACTTGCGAAATGGTGATGCGGCGGCTGCCCTGGTCGGCGATTTGAAAGGCAATGATCTGACAGGTGGCCACATCTACCACCCAATATTCCGCCACGTTGAGTTCTTCGTAGAGCAATCGCTTGGTGCCCAGATCATCCGCCAGCGACGAGTCGGCAATTTCGATCGCCAAGTCGGGTGGCGGCGTGTCGTCGAGGTTGGCAATCGTTCGCCCCTGGGGAGCTAATGCAGCGCGATCGCCCACATAGTAAGAAATATCTAGCTGAGCCTCTCGCACACCTGCTTTGCGATAACTGCAATTGACCAAGCCAACCACTGCAACTTCCTTGGCACAGCACCAAAGCGCCAGAGTGAGTAGCAGGATGGAATAGGCAGAAGCATGAACAGCACCGCCTTCCATTGTTTCCAGTCGCATTTGGACGTTGAAGTAATAGCCTTTGGTTTTGGCACGAGACGGATGGCTGCTCAGACGTAAAAATCATCCCAAGCAGCCGGAACTCATTGACTTGCTGGCTCTATAGTCGTCACCGAAGCCAAAGTTCCATTCATCCCTCATCCCTCATCCTTCATCCCTAACTACCCGATCGCCTCCTGCACCCACTGTTTGAGTGTGGAGACGACATCTGCCAGCGCGATTTCCTGGGATTCCTTGGTGGCGCGTTTCACGACTTCTACCTTGCCCTGCTGGAGCGATCGCCCCGTCACCACACGGAAGGGAATACCCACCAGCTCCGAGTCTTTGAACTTCACCCCGGCGCGTTCGTCGCGGTCGTCCAGCAGGGTTTCCACGCCAGCGGCATTCAGGTCGGCGTAAAGCTTTTCGGCGGCTTCCACCTGGGCCGCGTCGTTGATGTTGGGGATGACGACAATGGCGTGATAGGGGGCGATCGCCACAGGCCAGATAATGCCATCGTTGTCGTGGTTTTGCTCCACCGCCGCCTGCGCCAAGCGCGACACGCCCACGCCATAGCAGCCCATCACCAGCGGCAGTTCTTCACCCGTTTCGCTGGTGTAGGTCGCGCCGAGTGCCTTGGAATATTTGGTACCAAGCTGGAAGATGTGACCAACTTCGATGCCACGGGCGGTTTGCAGGGTTTGGCTGGGGTCATGTGTGGCGCGATCGCCCGGCCGCGCCTTGCGAATGTCCACCACGTCCGCAGGCAGCGGATATTGCGTGCCCCAGTTTGCGCCGACGACGTGAAAGCCCGACTCGTTCGACCCGGTAACGAAGTTTTGCAAGTCCACCGCCGTCTGGTCTACCAGCCGCAAAAACTTAGGATGCAGCTTCTCCTGCTTGCCGATGTAGCTGTCTTCCAAACCAGGGGAAATATAGCCCAGCGGCAGCGGTTTTGTCGCCCACTTGGCCTGCGCCTCGGCATCAGGCACCGTCAGCGCCAGGAGGGTTTTGCCGCCAAAGCGATCGCCCAGCTTCACCAGCTCATTGGTTAGCTTAATCTCGTTTACGTCTTGGTCGCCGCGAATGCTGACCAGCACCAGCACCGTCATGCCGTTGTCATAGACGGCTTGATACAGCACGTTTTTGACGATTTGCGTGGGCGAACATTTGAGAAAGTCCGCCAGGGTGTCAATCGTGGGCGTGTTGGGCGTGTTCAGCTTTTCAAATGTTGTAAAGGCGGAGGGCACGGCATCGGGCGGCAGCGACACGGCTTTCTCAGTATTTGCCGAATATTTGCCGTCTTCGGTGTAGAGGATCTCGTCCTCGCCCGCGTCCGCCAGCACCATAAACTCCTGCGACCCCGACCCGCCGATCGCCCCCGAATCGGCCTCCACCGGGCGAAACTTTAGCCCCGTGCGGGTGAACATGTTGCGATAGGCGCGATCCATGTCGGCGTAGGTCTGCTTCAGGCTGTCCTCGCTGGTGTGGAACGAGTAGCCGTCCTTCATGATGAACTCGCGCCCGCGCATCAGCCCAAACCGGGGGCGAATCTCGTCGCGGAATTTCGTCTGAATTTGGTACAGGTGCAGCGGTAGCTGGCGGTAGGAGCGGATCATGTCACGGGCGATCGCCGTGATCACTTCCTCATGCGTCGGCCCCAGCGCCACCTCGCGGTTTTGCCGATCCGTCAGGCTAAACATAATGCCCTCTGCCTGGGTGTAGGTGTCCCAGCGGCCCGACTCTTTCCACAGCTCCGACGGCTGCATGGCGGGCAAGAGCAATTCCTGTGCGCCCGTCGCGTTCATTTCCTCGCGCACAATCTGCGACACCTTTTGCAGCACCCGCCACATCAGCGGCAAATAGGCATAGACGCCGCTGCCGATGCGCCGAATGTAGCCCGCCCGCAGCAAGAGCTTGTGGCTGGGAATCTCTGCCTCTGCCGGATCTTCGCGCAGGGTGACAAACAACATCTGAGACAGGCGCATCGCTGAGTCGTCCTTAACTAATAACGTTCGTTGGGTTTCGTTCTCTCAGTCTACCGAACCCCCTGCCCCTCGCATCGTTTTGTCGGCGATCGCCCAACTTCGCGTCTCCCATTCCAGCGCATTCGAGGCAGTGGTTATAAATCGTTTTGTCGGCGATCGCCCAACTTCGCGTCTCCCATTCCAGCGCATTCGAGGCAGTGGTTATAATTTGGCTCAAAGGCGATCGCCCCTATCTTCATCAATCTGTGAGTGAACCCTATGACCGTCAAAGACCAGCTCATCCAGGAAATTGACGAGGCGCCAGAGTTTCTACTGGAAGAAGTTTTGAACTTTTTTCTGTTTCTCAAGCTCAGACTCTCGCAGCGAGCAAAGTCTGGCGACGCCCCCGAGGCACCCCAGCCTGGAAAGATGCCGGCTTTTCTGCAAAAAACACAAGAAATTAGTCAGCAGATATCCCGCGAAGAGTGGGCGACCGTGCCGAATGATTTATCCAAGAACTTGGATCATTATTTGTACGGTGCGCCCAAAGCGGAATCATGAAGACAGTGTTTGCAGACACGGGCTATTGGATCGCACTCGTGAATCCCGATGATGATTTGCACAGCAGAGCCACGCAAATCACAGTTCAAATCATGCCTGTGAGAATTATCACAACAGAGCTGATTTTCGCTGAGCTTCTTAATGCATTTTCCCGACGCGGCAGCCAGTTTAGGCAAGCGGCCGTTAGCCTAATTGATTCCTTGCTCAAGGACTCCATGATAGAAGTTGTGCCCCAAACGACGCAGCTATTTAACGAAGCCTTGTCCCTCTATGGCTAACGGCTTGATCAAGCCTGGAGCCACACGGACTGTGCATCATTTTGCATAATGCAAAATCGAGACGTCAGAGAAGCGCTGGCGTACGATCGCCATTTTGAGCAAGCTGGATTTGTTGCCTTGCTACGAACTGTCTAAAGAGCGATTTACTGTACAGACTGAGCTAAAAAGGTTTTTTATTGGCGATCTCTGCTTTGATACAGAAGCCTTTCAGCCGCTTCTGATGTGAGGGGACGCGCAAAAAGATAGCCTTGACCAAACTGATAGCCAAGCTGTCGGAGTTGCTCAAGCTGCGATTCCGTTTCAATGCCTTCGGCGATCGCCTCCAGTTCAAGCTGATTGCTCAGCGCCATGATTGTTTCGACAATTTGATAATTACGACGGTCTACTTCCATTTGCCTCACAAAAGATTGATCAACTTTTAAGTTGTCAACCGGCAGCCGATGCAGATAGCTCAATGATGAATAACCCGTTCCAAAATCATCAATGCTGATGTGAATGCCGCGCTGCTTCAGCCGATCAAGCAGATGAATAGTTGCTTCCACATCTTCGATCAGCATACTTTCGGTGATTTCGAGCGTCAGGCAGCTTGCGCTCAGGTTATTTTGGGCCAGCACCCGATCGACCTCTTCCAGCAAGTTGGCCCGCCGCAAATCTTGAGCCGAGAGATTCACCGCAACTTTCAGGTGGTGCCATTGGGGAAACTTTTGCTGCCAGATGGCGAGCTGGTGGCAGGCGGTTCGCAACGCCCAATAGTCGATCAGCGTCACCAGCCCGATTTCTTCGGCAACGGCAATAAACTCAGCGGGCGACTTCATGCCCTGGGTGGGGTGCTGCCAGCGGATCAGCGCTTCAAATTCCACCAGTGCGCCCGTCGCCAGGTCAATAATGGGCTGATAGTGGAGGGTGAATTCCTGCGCGGCGATCGCCCGTCGTAGATCATTTTCCAAATGCAGCCGGTTTAGCGCCTGGAGATGCATCTGCGCATCAAAAATTTCATATCGGGCTTTGCCCTTGCTTTTGGCACGATACATGGCAATGTCCGCATCCCGCAGCAGATCCGAGGCCTGCCTATAGTCCGCCGTACCTAGCACTATCCCGGCGCTGGCGGTGGTGTACACTTCTCGCCCTTCAAGTTGCAGCGGCACCTGCACTTCGGCAAAGATCTGTTCCGCAGCCTGTGCCGCTTCCTGAATATCGTGGATGTCTTCCAGCAGGACGACAAATTCATCGCCGCCCAGCCGTGCAGCCAGATCCACATCGCGCAGGGTGGCTTGCACTTTCCGGGCGATCGCAATCAAAAGCTGGTCGCCTGCCAGATGCCCCAGGCTGTCGTTGATCACCTTAAAGCGATCCAGGTCTAGAAATAGCACCGCAAATTGATAGTCTTCAGAGGCTTGGGCTTTGCTGATAGCCAACTCCAGGCGCTCCATCAGCAGGTGGCGATTGGGTAGCCCAGTCAGCGCATCGTGAACCGCGTCGTGCTTGAGCTGGTTTTGTACCAGCACCCGCTCGGTCACATCGCGGGACGTGGTTAGCAATTGCACCGGCCGCCCGGCCGCATTGAAAATCGGCTTGGTGAGGGTTTCAAACCAAACGTAGTGACCCGCCTGGT
This sequence comes from Cyanobacteria bacterium J069, assembly GCA_003695655.1. Taxonomy (GTDB): domain Bacteria; phylum Cyanobacteriota; class Cyanobacteriia; order Elainellales; family Elainellaceae; genus Thermoleptolyngbya. The sequence continues at coordinate 10,535 of RFIF01000377.1, read as the reverse complement.
GGCGCATCCGATAGGTAATGGGCGACGGCTTCCCTTCGACCGCCGCTGCGTAGGCTTCCTGATAGACGCGATCGCCATCTTCGGGATGGATAAAAGACTGCGGGGCTTGCCCCAGCATCTCCTCATAGCAATAGCCCAGCAGAACCTCACAAGACGGGCTGACATAGCGATATCGCCCGTCCAGGTCATGCAGACAAACAAGATCGCTGGTGTTTTCTGCCAGCAGTCGATAGCGCGCCTCACTCTCGCCCAGAGCCGCCTCTGACCGTTCGCGATCCTCTAGCGCCACCTGCCGCTCGGTCACATCCAAAATCAGCCCATCCCAAATGATGTCGCCATTGGCCTGGCGCTGGGGGCGGGCCGATGCCTGGAGCCACTTTTGCCGACCAGAAGGAGTGGTAATGCGCCACTGCCAGTTCCAGGGCTGCAAGGTGGTCGCCGAGATCAAAACAGACGCTTGCATGGGGGCCACGTCTTCGGGATGCACCATGCGCCAAGTTGCGTCTACATCTTGGATGACGGCCTGCGGTTCCATTTCCCAAAAGTTTTGGCAGCCCGGACTGACATAGATCATGTCGGTAGAGCCATCTGGCCGCAGCACATATTGGTAGACGGCTCCTGGCAAATTGCTGGCTAAGGACTGAAAGCGATCTTCGGCCCGCTTGCGATCGGTCACATCCAAAATCAGGGTGTCCCAGATAATATCGCCGCTGGCGTAGCGCGTGGGTCGGCCGGCAGCTTCTAGCCACTTTTCCTGGCCAGAGGGCGTGGTGATGCGCCAGGCCCAAGACCAGGGTTCAAGCGTTTGGGCCGACTCCATCACCGAAGCCTGCATTCCTGGCAGATCTTCCGGGTGAACCATCTGCCAGAGGAGGCTGGCATCTGCAACCACGGCTTGTGCCTCCACTTCCCACAGGCGAGCACAGCCCTGGCTCATATACAGCACGCCATCGGTGCCGTCGGGACGAAGCAGATAGCGGAAGATCGCCCCAGGAACATTCGCCGCCATGTTTTGAAATCGGGCTTCGCTCTCGCGCAGGGCCGTCTCCATGCGGCGACGTTCGGCCAGCTCTAGCTGTACCTGCTGATACAGGTTGGCCTGCTGAATGGCGATTTCGAGCTGGTCGGCGATCGCCTGGGCAAGCTGCACCTGGTCGTTGCTCCAGATCAGCGATCGCCCGCTGGTTGCAAGCGTCAGACTGCCCCACAGTTGCCCCTCCACCACCAGCGGAATCAGCAGCCACGCGCCGGGCAGGGTGCGTGCGGCATCTTGATTGGCGGGATCATCCAGCAAAGCGGTGTCGTTGACCCGCACAATCTGAAGCTGCTTGAGCTGAGCCGCAAAAGGATTGCCCGCGTCAGCGATTTCGAGGCCGACGGTTGAACCCCGATCGGCGTGATGGCGATATTCGGCCACATGTCGCCAAACCCCCTGCTGCGGCAGATATTGCACCACAAAGCAGTCCAGATGTTTGAACAGGTGAGAGGCTTCGGCAGTGGCCGTGGCAAAAATAGTGTCCAGATCGAGTGAGTTGCGGATGGACTGAAACACGCGGTTGAGCGATCGCTCTCGCTGGATCTGCGTTTGCAAGTCGGTGATGTCTCGCCCAACCGACTGAATTTCCACCAGGTTGCCCTGTTCGTCAAAAATGCCTAGATTGCCCCACTGCGTCCAGCCCACCTGGTTGTTGGCCCGCTGATCGCGATTGATGTTTTCAAAAATGGGGTTTTCGGGAGTCAGAGCGGCGATTTTGCGATGAATCTCGTCAAGCTCTTCGGGGGGCACAAAGTCGCTCCACCGCATTCCGATCACCTGCTCTAGCGGCAGCCCCAGCCCCGCGCAGAGAGCATCGTTGGCAAAGGTGATGCTCGTATCGGGCTGCGATCGCAGAATCAGATCCGTCTGCGCCTGAATCACCTGGCGATAGCGCCGTTCATTTTGCAGCAGCGTGTTTTCAACGATCTGCCGTTCCATTTCGCGGCGTTTGCGATCGCTAATGTCGTGAAACGCGGCGATCGCATGGGTGACTTGGCCCTGCTCGTCGAGAATCGGCGTCGCCCGCGCCTCCAGACAAATGGCGCGATCGCCCAGACGAATGTCCAGATCATCGGCCCAGGCCGTTGTTCCGCCCAGCGCCACCGTAATGGGCAGCGCCTCCACCGGATAGGGAGACGGAGTGCCCCACCGATAGATCTGAAAAACTTCTGTAACCTCCGCCAAACTGACCCCTGGAAAGCGATCGCACCCCAACAGCGATCGCCCAAACTGGTTGATATAAACGATCTGCCCCGCAGCATCATGCACCGCAATGCCGATTGGCGTCGCATCCAGCAGTTGGATCAGGCGGCTCTCATGCTGCGATGGAACCGTGCCCAACAGAAGCGGTGCCACCAGCCGCTTGACCGAGTCTGGCGTTTTGTCCCATTCCTCCGGAGAAATCTGCCCCAGAGAAATCGGGGGTGGGTTTTCCATAGCTAAAATCTGGACATTTGGGTCTTTCACCTTCTTAGAAGTGTACCCATCTCTTCCGTGAGATCCAGTGCGGTGGCAGCTACCCAATTCGGATCTACCGTTTCAATTTCAGGATTTTCTGGCAGTTACACCCATTCACCGCGCCAGAATTTCCGTTACATTACTTGAGTCTCATCCATTCAATTTCGTTCACCTGTCGTCATGCCAATTAGTCAAAATCGCCTGCGGCAAGATGCCCGCTATTTCCTGCAAGGGGCAGCCGGAACCTGCGTTGTGATGGGGGCGATCGCCGTCGCGCTCACGTCGCTGGTGATGCTGCTGTCGGTGTTTGCGCCGGGCCGTTTGAGCGCGCTCATTCGCGATAATTTGCCACCGGGGCTATCAATAGCGCTAGTGGCCCTGCTGGTGGCACTGGGCGCGGTTCTGGGGCTGCTGGTGTGGGCGCGGTTCATATCACGACGGCTGGCCATCTGGACGATGGGAGTGCTGGCGGCGATCGCCCTGCTGTCGATGCTGGTGACGGCGATCGCCAGTCCTTAGCCGCCACGTTTTAGCCGCCGCATTTTGAAATCAGCAGAGGTGCCAGAAACCGCGCCTATACCGTTTTAGATTTGTGCTAACCTAGTAAAGCTTGAGCAGCACTTTGCCTGAAAGTGCCGCTTTTGCGGGCATAGTTTAGTGGTAAAACTACAGTCTTCCAAACTGTTGATGCGGGTTCGATTCCCGCTGCCCGCTTTGATCAATCGCTTGCTGACTGGTGAGAAAAAATCAGCGCCAGATGAATCAGCGCCAGATGAATTAGTGCCAGATAAATCGGTACAGCATTCTAACTCATCTGGCTTTTTTAGAAACACCCGCTACTCTTCTTCTTCACCTTGCTCTTTGACTTCGGGCGGGGGAGACAGGAGCGTAAAAGGCAAAAAAGACGGAGTAGCAGCACTGCGGCTCATAGCAGGCGGCCGTACAGAGCCAGAATTGCCAGAATTTGCGCTCTGGAGCGGGCTGGTCGCCGCATGACAGAGCAGCGTCAGAGCACAGGAGCAAACCGCCAGCGACAAGAGATCCAGCCCTTTGGTCGTTAGCACGTCGGGCTGGGGGGCAACGGCGACAGCCACCCGGCCTCGCTGGCGATCGCGCAAATAGGACTGACGGGCGATCGCTCTCCGGTTGCTAGGCTTCACAATCATGACCACTTCTCGGTAGTTACCTTATTAGGGATTGGGCTTTTAAGAAACTAATTCTGGGCTTTTAGGAAACTGGGCTGGAGCAACTGAGTTTGCAGGCCACCCAGCGTAGCCTACCCAGATTAGCCCTGCTTCTCAACGCGGGCGCTAGATCGGCAGACGGCAGGCAGCGGCAAATTGTTCGCAGGAACAGGAAATAGTCTTTGCCGCAGCTTTGGCCGGTTGACCGCAATTCCTTAAACCAGGGATTTGCTAAACAGCGACAGGGCGGTAGCTTGATGCTTTAGCAAAGTCACCTTGGGCAGGGGCCCGTGCAGATGCTCCCACGGCAGCAGGCGATCGCCGCTCCAAGTTTCAAACACATAAGCCTCTAGCGGCGGCAGTTGCCCCCGCAGTTCCTTGAAGGCGCGGCGGTAGCTGCCCAGGGTGTCGCCATAGTGGCGCACGGTTTCCAACAGGCGCGACAAACGGCGATCGCCCCGCGAAATCAGCGCTTGAATCACCGACCAATTATAGCTTTCAGGACGAAACTCGACACCCAGCGCCCCCAGCCGTTTCTGCAAGAGTTTCAGGCGCTTTTCGGCGTCTGGGTTTATGCCAAACCACTGAAACGGTGTATGCGCCTTGGGGACAAAGGTGCTGCATCCAAACGTTAGCCGCAGTCCGGGCGCAGCTTTTTTTAGGGTCTTTAGCAGGTTCACCGTCGCCTCCAGGTCTTCTGGCTCTTCGCCGGGAATGCCCACCATGCCATAGAGCTTGAGGCTGCTGAGTCCGCCGGCCTTGGCATTGACCGCGGCCTGGGCGATTTCTTCAGTTTCCAGTTTTTTGTTAATGATTTGGCGGAGGCGATCGCTGCCACTTTCCACCGCAATGGTGATCGAGCGACTGTCATGCTGCACGAGCGATCGCGCCAGTTTTTCCGTCACGGTGCCCGTCCGCACCGACGCCAGACTGAGCCGCACATCATCAAACTGTGGCCGGTTTAAATAGTCCAGCAGTTCGTCAAACTCCGGATGTTGTGTCACCGATGCGCCTAGCAGCCCCAGGCGATTCGTCACCGCCAGCCCCCGCTCAATAGCAGGCATCAGCGACGCCTCCAGGCTGGCCGGGCGAAAGGGCAGCGTCAGATAGCTGGCCAGACAAAAGCGGCACATTTCCGGGCAGCTCCGCACCACCTCCACCATATAAATGTTTTCCCAGGCGGCCCGCTCGGTGACGACGGTCGAAGCCGACAACACGTTGCCGCGATAGGTCTGCTTCTCGACTACCGCAGGCGCACCATTGAGCGGCGCGATCGCCCGAATTTCCCCATCCGGCGCGGTGTAAGTAACTTGATAAAGCGACGGCACGTAGACACCCGGCACCTGAGACAAATGCTGAAGCTGGCGCGATCGCCCCTCGCCCCGCACCTCTCCATAGGCCGTCACAAACGCATCCAGCAAGTGCTCGCCATCGCCCAGCAGCACCACATCAAAAAAGTCAGCAAAGGGTTCTGGATTAGCCGTCAGCACGGGCCCGCCGCCAAAAACTAAAGGATGGGAATCGGTGCGATCGCCAGCCCGCAGCGGGATGTCTAGCGATTCCAGCAGCCCCAAAATATTCACATAGTCCAACTCCCACGACACCGAAAAGCCAAGCAGTTCTGGCTCTGCGGGCAGCGGCTCATGCAGATCGGTAAACAGGCGGCTGACCTGCACATCGGGACGCATCGCCAGCGTTGCCCACACCACCTGATAGCCCAAGCTGGTAATGCCGACCGTATAGTCATTGGGAAATGCAAAAATCACCGGAATTGCGTCTGCATCCGGCGTTGCGGCGGCAAATAGCAACCGCTCATCAGCAAAAACAGCAGTCACAAATACAGCAGCAAGAAAGGGCGCTCCTCCAGCCTATAGCAAAGATTAGCGGATGTGCCGGGGGCAGTCGGCGATCGCCATTCGCCGAATTTAGACACATGTATATTTGTTTACCAGAAAATATGAGTATGCACGTAGTTCATGGGAATGGGCAGGAGAATTCGGAGGCCCCTGGCTGCATTTTTCAGGGCAACTACCGTAGGAGTTCGCACAATCTTCATGTCAAGCTAAAGATACGAAAAAGACTCATTCCCCAAAAACTGGTTGAGTTTGAAATATCAAGTCTGAAATATCAAGTCTGAAATATCGTCACTGACGGGCATTGGTTAAAGCCCCCCTTCAAAGCCTTACCGATACTAAAAACGGTGGCAATCGATCAAAGCTGATTAGCGTCAAGCACACTTTAAACCCATTCAAAAAACCTAATACATTCAAGCGGAATACTTCCGCCCTGCGGATTAATTGCAACAGCAAATAATCTGGCAGGTTGAGATGTGGACTGATCGGGAGGCGATTGCAGTCATGACAAATTTTTTTGATTCTTATCGCGGCACTTTTGTACCAGAGGCAGAGCGTATTGCAGACGCTCGGACTGCAAAGAATAGCAGTTTTAGTAGCCGCAAAGCTGAGCTAGACCAACTGCTGGAAAAAGCCATCGAGCAGTATCAAATCCGAGAATATGAGGCAGCTCTAAAAACCTTTCGGCAGGTGCTATTTAGCTATCGAGAACTGCATGACATTCAAGGTGAAGGGATGACCCTCAGCGGCATGGGATTAGCCTTTTATGCACTGGGGCAATATCAAGAGGCGATCGCCCATTCCTATCAGGGACTGGCAATGGCCCGCCAAACGATGGATCGGCGCACGGAACGGCAGGCGCTGGGCAATCTGGGCAACGCCTATCGCCATTTGAATAACTTTGAAAAAGCGATTGAATACAAAGAGCAAACCCTAGCCGTTGCCCGTGAAATTCAAGACCGCCGGGGCGAAATGGCCGCGCTCAATAACCTCGGCATGGTTTACAAAGCTCTGGGTGACTGCGACCAGGCGATCGCCTATTACGAACAAAGCCTCTGGTTAGCCAAAGATCTGCACGATTTACAAGTAGAAGGTCAGGTTTTGCGAAATTTGGGCAATGCGTATCATGCTCAAGAAAATGGCGCAAAAACGGTAGAGTGCTATGAACAACTCCTCGAGATTGCTCGGCGACAATGCGATCTGATTACCGAGGGGCAAATCTTGAAAAATTTGGCCAGTGCCTGCTATTCGCTGGGTGACTACAACAAAGCAATTACTTATCATCAACTGCGGCTGTCGATCGCCCGCACCCTCCGCGATACCCGCAACGAAGATCAGGCGCTGGAAAGCCTTGGCGTAATTTATGATGCCGTCGGTGATTATGCCAAGGCGATCGAGTGCTATGAACAGCGATTGGCGATCGCCCAGTCTACCCAAGACAAAACGCTAGAGCAGCAGGTATTGTCTAGCCTCCGCAACGTTTGCTATGCCGTGGGCGATTATGCCAGGGCCAATTCATACTAATCAAACTAATTGAACTTTGTTCAAATTAGCCCTGAAAACGAGTTGCTAATATCACTTTACTTAGCGCTCTCAAGGGCGCTTACATAATATTAACAACGGGCATTTGCCAGCTTTTTGACTCACCAATAGCGTTTCAAACATTCTCTAAAACCTAGAAAGCCAAGACCCCTGAGCCAATCCAAAGCTCAGGGGTCTTTACGTGATCAATTTGCTATTCCAGATCCAGGTCTAAAATTAGCGGTTTTGGGTCGCCTTTTTCAAGGCGCTCTCTGCTTTGTCTTGAATGGTTGTGGCTTGGCGAGAATTGGAAGGGCGATTCATCTTATCAGCATCGGCATTTCCCTGAACCTCGTTAATGCCCTTTTTGGATCGCTCTTGCACTTCTTCCATGCTCTGCAAACCGGAATTCTCTAGCGCCTCTTCTGCTTGCTCGTAAATACCATCTAGCTTTTCTACGCCTTCATTAGGAGCGCTTTGCTGATTGTTGCCAAAGCCAAAGGCCGAGGCGGGTGCGGCTGTGGTAAATAACATTAGTACAACGAACGAAAAGGCGATCGCCGCTCTATAGATCGACTGCTTTAGCTGATTCCAGTTATTGCTATTTTTCATGGTCATTCCTCCAGGATCAAAGTCCTGCAAACCTAATTTAGTGGGGAGAATCAAGCCTGTCGTTAGAATCAGTAAATCTCAACTGACCCAGCAATTGACTGGCTCATTAACCCTGCTTCTATTTATACGTTGAATCAAACTTTGAGCAAATCAATCCCGGGGGTTAAACCTGATACCTTTGCGCGCTTTTTTTATCAGCAGAGAGGAGGATTAAATTTTGCCAAACAAGATTTAATCTCTACCTAAAGAAGTAGACAATAGAAGCGAATCATTCCTGCAACCTAGAGTTCATCATGCTTTCCTGCATTATTACGGCTGCCCAAATCGGCACCCTCCGCCAGGCGATCCACCTGGGAATCGCTGCCTGGTTCAGCCTGGGCATTTTGCCGACTGCCGCCTGGGCAAATCCAATTCGCTTTGCCTCCTTCAATGCTTATCTAAACCGTGAAGTTCAGGGACAGCTTGCAGTAGAATTAGCATCCCCCGACCATCCCCAGGTGCAGGCTGTAGCTGAAATTATCCAGCGGGTCAATCCGGACGTGCTGCTGCTGCTGGAGTTTGACTATGATGCCGGCGGCGAGGCGGTGCGTCGCTTTCAGGAAAACTATTTAGCCATTGGGCAAAATGGCGCAGCACCGATTGACTTTCCCTACATCTACCTGGCACCGAGCAATACGGGCATCGCGTCCGGGTTTGACCTGGATAAAGACGGTCAGGTGAGCATGATTCCAGGAACTCGCGCCTATGGGGGCGATGCCTTTGGGTTTGGGCTGTTTCCGGGACAATATGGCATGGTGCTGCTGTCGAAATATCCGATCGCCCAAGACCAGGTGCGGACGTTCCAGACTTTCTTGTGGAAAGACATGCCCGGTGCGCTATTGCCGAGCCACCCAGCAACGCCTGAACCCGCCGACTGGTATTCCCCGGAGGAGTTGGCAGTGTTTCGCCTGTCGTCCAAAAATCACTGGGACGTGCCGATCCGCTTTGGCGATCGCACAGTTCATGTCCTCGCCAGCCACCCGACGCCGCCCGTGTTTGACGGGCCAGAAGACCGCAACGGTCGCCGCAACCACGATGAGCTAAGGCTCTGGGCAGATTACATCACGCCCGGCCGCGCCGAGTATCTTTATGACGATCGCGGCGGGCGGGGTGGATTGAACGACGCAGCTTCGTTTGTGATTATGGGCGATCTGAATGCAGATCCAGTGGATGGCGACGGACTGCCGGGCGCGATCGCCCAACTGCTCGACCATCCCCGCGTCAACGCTGACCTGACACCCAGCAGCCCCGGCGCACAGGCGATCGCCGCCGCCAGCACCGCTACTGGGCCGACCCGCTTTCACACGGCCAGCTTTGGCCGCCAGAGCCTCCGACTCGACTACGTACTGCCCTCCACCGATTTACAAGTCGTGGGTGCGGGCGTCTTTTGGCCGCCCCCTGGTGATCCGCTGTTTCGCCTGGTCGGCGACGGCGATCCGGTCGTCAGCTCCGACCATCGCCTGGTTTGGGTCGATATAGAAATTTGATACAGAAACTTAGAGAATGGCCGGTTCGCTCGGTGGATGCGTCGAAAACACGTAAATCCGCTGGGTTTCCAGGTTCATACAGATATCGGAAGGATGTAGCGGATGCTCTGTTTGGCGATCGCGCTCTAGCCGAAAGATCTGGCGATCGATTTGCACTTGCAGGTTCAGCATGGGGTCGCTGCCAGGAGACACCAGAAACTCGAGCTGCTGCACGCTGGGCCAGTCGGCAACTTGATCCAGGAATTGGGCGATCGCCGCTCGCATGGGATGATCCACCTGCTGGAACCAGTCCGGGCTAATTGATCGAGACTGGTCAAAGCCAAGATGCACAATCAGCGACGCCTCATTAAACAGCGCCACCGCCACCGGACGCGCCTCTTCCTGCACCTGGAGGTCATGGGCTTTGGCCAGATAGCGCAGCTTTTCGAGGCGATCGTAGCGCTCCGTCACCGAGGGCGCATCTTCCCAGCGAATCGCCACCGTCAGCAGATAGGTTTGCAGCAGCAGATGCCCCAGCTTTTCCGCCTTGGTCGCCAGATAATCGGCGTTAAACGGCGTCGCCTCGATCAGCAGCGGCACCCGATCCACCATTTCCAAACCGTAACCCTTTAGCCCGGCGATCTTGCGGGGATTGTTGGTAATCAGACAAAACTTTTGCACACCAATATCGTTGAGAATTTGTGCGCCCATGCCATAGTTGCGCTGGTCAGCGGGAAACCCAAGCCGATGGTTGGCCTCTACCGTGTCTAACCCCAGGTCTTGCAGTGAATAGGCTTTCAGCTTGTTGATTAGCCCAATGCCCCGACCCTCCTGCCGCAGGTACACCACCACGCCTGCCCCGGCATTTTCAATCATTTTCAGCGCCGCCTGGAGCTGCATCCGACAGTCACACCGTAGAGAACCAATGGCATCCCCGGTTAAACATTCAGAATGCACCCGCACCAGCACAGAGCGATCTTTGAACGTTTCTGGGTCGCCTTTCACGATAGCCACATGCTCGGAATTGTCCAGCAAGTTGCGATAGGCGTAGATTTTGAAATGCCCAAACTGAGTCGGCAAATCTGCCACAGCTTCCCGCTGCACAAACCGCTCATGCTGAAGTCGATAGCTAATCAGGTCGGCAATGCTGATCAGCTTTAGCCCATGCCGTCGGGCATAGTCCACCAGCTCCGGCAGCCGCGCCATCGACCCGTCGGGGTTTTGAATTTCGCAGATCACCCCAGCAGGATACAGTCCGGCGAGTTGCGCCAGGTCAACGCCAGCCTCGGTGTGGCCCGCCCGCTTCAGCACGCCGCCTTCCTTCGCCCGCAGCGGAAAGATATGGCCGGGGCGGCGCAGGTCGCTG
>RFIF01000376.1 GCA_003695655.1 Cyanobacteria bacterium J069 | reverse complement strand
TGTTTTAACTGCGTAAGTCCTGTCAATTTCAGCTTTGGCTTTGGCACTTTAGGTCAGATTAGGTTAAGTTTGGTAACAGCCCCGGCTGTGAGGCTGACTGCAAAAGCATCGGGCTGGTTGCCGCCAATCCGTCGGTTTGCACCTAATCAGGCTATCTAAGCAGGTTTTTGTTAACTTCTTTTAACCCGCACCCGTTATGCAGGCAAGGTCAACCAACCAGTCCATCGACGCTTCTAATCCTCTTCTCGGCATGACATCTGCCTTTGTGGAGAGTGCCAGCCTGTCGGCGAGTGAAGATACACTCGATACGATGGAACCGACTCATTTTCGCGGACACTATGCAAGCTGCATGGAAATGCTGGCCGACGCTCAGACCGTCGTCGCGTATTTGGACGACCATCGCACCTGGTTTCGTCGCTGTGCCCAGCCGATGGACGCTGCGCCTCTAGGGGAAAATGGCTATGCGCTGACGATTGGTCGATTTGGAGCGTTTGGCTACGAGGTCGAGCCGAAGATTGGGCTAGACCTGCTGCCCCAAGACCAGAGCGGCTTTTATCGGATTGAAACGATTGAGATTCCGGGCTACGTCGCGCCCGGTTACGAGGTTGACTTTCAGGCGGCGCTGCATATGGTCGAGCCAGATGAAGCCGCCCAATTGGCCCCAGCCTCTGAGCCAGTGCTGACTCGTGTCGAATGGGAGCTTGACCTGACGGTGGCGATTCAGTTTCCGCGCTTTATCCACGCGCTTCCCAAGTCTTTAGTGGAGAAAACGGGCGATCGCCTGCTCAACCAGATTGTGCGCCAGGTTTCCCGCCGCCTCACCCACAAGGTGCAGGACGACTTTCACAGCAGCCACGGCATCGCCTTTAGCCCCAAGCGAAAGCGAGGTTAGGGCTGGGGACTTTTCTCGACTGGCTGAATCAGGATTAGGTGCTTTGATAAAGGGGCGACCTGTTGGGGTTGCCCCTTTGTCGTTAATAGGTCAGAGTGTGAAATGTTAGGGTCTAGGGCGATGCCCGTCCCAACCCCTCACCCCTAACCCTAAAATGCCCTTCTCACGCTGGCTCAACGGTTCTAAACGATTTGCGATCGTCGAAGCTTGTGTCATCGGGCTGGTGTCCGGGCTGGCGGCAGTGTTGCTGAAGCAGAGTGTCGGCTGGCTGGGGGGCTGGCGCGTGCAGTTGTCGCATCAGTATGCTGACTGGCTTGTGCTGCCGCTGCTGGGGCTGCTGGGCGGGGGGTTGGCGGGTCTGCTAATTGAGCGGTTTGCGCCAGAAGCCGCAGGCAGCGGCATTCCCCAGGTGAAGGCGGTGCTGGGAAATGTGGCGATCGCCCTCAACGTCCGGGTCGCCCTCGTTAAGCTGGCCAGTGTCATGCTCACGCTGGGCGCAGGCCTCAATCTGGGCCGCCAGGGGCCGACCGTGCAAATTGGCGCAGCGCTGGCGGCCCAACTCAGTCAGTGGATTCCCACCTCGCCCGAATATCGCCGTCAGCTCATCGCCTCGGGCGCGGCTGCGGGTCTGGCGGCGGGTTTCAATGCGCCGATCGCGGGCATATTGTTCGTAGTAGAAGAGTTTTTGCAGGATTTTTCTGGTATCACGCTGGGCACAGCAATTCTGGCGTCCTTTGTCGGGGCGGTAGTGTCGCGGGTGCTGGGCGGCCGCAGCCTCAGCCTCGACCTGGGCGTCACGTCCTATGAGGCCACGTTCTCGCTCTACGACGTGCCGATTTTTCTGGTTTTGGGGCTGCTGGCGGGGCTGCTCGGCTCCCTCTTCAGCCGGAGCATCTTTGCCAGCCTGGCGATTAATCGTCGCCTGCCGCTGGGGCTGCCGGGACGGATTGGGCTGATGGGGCTGCTGTCGGGACTGCTGGTTTCCCAACTGCCCGACAGCTTCCGTGACAACACCGGGCTGCAAGACATGCTGAGCGGCGGTGGCACGACTTGGTATCTGCTGCTGCTTGCTTTTGGCGCAAAGTTTCTGCTGACGCTGATGGCCTACGGGTCGGGTGCGCCGGGGGGAATTTTTGCACCATCGCTGATCTTGGGTTCGGCGCTGGGGGCGCTGGTGGGGACTTTGGGCAGCGGGCTGGAGTCTTTGCTGGGGCTAACGCCCCACCTGAGTCCGGCGAGCACCTATGCGCTGGCGGGCATGGGCGCATTCTTTAGCGCCGTGACGCGGGGGCCGGTGACCGCCATCGTCATCGTGTTTGAAATCACGGCAAATTTCAATCTGGTGCTGCCGCTGATGATTGGGTCGGTGATTGCCTACTTAGTAGCACAGCGGCTGGTGGGCAACTCGTTTTATGGGCGGCTGCTGGAATGGAACGGCATCCAGCTTCAATCATCTGGCGCTCAGCCTGCCCCCTGGCAAAAGCTGACGGCAGCGACACTGATGCAGCGGCAGGTGGAAACGCTGTCGAGCCGGATGTCGGTGGATGAGGCCAAGCAGGCTTTTGCGCGATCGCACCATCGGGGCTTTCCGGTCGTAGACGGCGGCCGACTGGTGGGCATCGTTACCCAAAGCGACCTGTCTGCCCCAGAACGGCAGAGCGACTCTCCGCAGACGGCAACCCTGGGGCAAATGATGACTGCCAATCCTGTCACCGTTAGCCCGGCAGATTCGCTGACCCATGTCCTGTTTCTGCTCAACCGCTTCAAAATTAGCCGCGTGCCCGTAACGGATGGGCAAAAGCTAGTGGGTATTATTACCCGCGCCGATATTATTCGGGCCGAGTCAGACCAGCTTACGGGCGAGTCGGTGCAGCTTGGGCCGCGCCCTGCGCCGTCCTACGAGGTCTATCGCACGCGATCGCCCGCCACCGGGCGAGGCCGCCTGCTGCTGCCCGTCAGCAATCCCCAGACGGCTCCGATTTTGGTGAAAATGGCAGGGGCGATCGCCCAAGAGCGCGGCTACGAGCTGGAGGTGCTGCATGTGATGCTGGTGTCGCGGGCGCATCCCCCGTCGGAAACCGCCGTCCGCACGACCCAGGCG
>RFIF01000375.1 GCA_003695655.1 Cyanobacteria bacterium J069 | reverse complement strand
TTGCTCAATGGTTAAGGCAGCATTTTTGTGGAGTTTCATCTGTCACACTAAAACTCTATATGCGTATGCTAACTTAATCTGTCATTACACCTAACCCCTAACCCCTATCTAAACGTTTTGTGCTCTGGCGATCGGTAGGTCAGCCATTTGCTGGTTTGCAGGTTCAGGTTCACCAGCATTTCGGCAAAGCGCACGCCAGCCGCCACGGGGTCTACGCAGGGGGCGCTGAGTTGGGCGCTGAGGGAGTCTGCCATGCCGCCCATGCCCGCGCAGCCCAGGATGATGGCTTCGGCACCGTCTTCGGTGAGCGCCAGTTTGCCCATGTGGGCTAGCTCGCTGAGCACGGCGTCGGGGTCGGCTTCGCAGGCGAGTACGGGCAGATCGACGCAGCGGATGGAGGCGCAGCGCTCGATGAGTCCTGTTTTTTTGACGATCGCCTCGACCATGTGGTGGCTGCGGCGCAGCGTGGTGATGACTGACCAGCGGGGGGCGATCGCACTGGCGGCGAACATCGACGCTTCGGCAATACCCACGACGGGCTTGGCGGTGATTTCGCGTACGGCATCCAGCCCCGGATCGCCCCAGCAGGCAAGGACGTAGCCGTCGGTGGTGGCTTCGGTACGCTGCACTTCTGCCAGCACATGGGGAATCGCTAAATACTCGTCGTAGTAGCTCTCAATGGAGGCGGGGCCATGGGCCGGGCAAGTGGTCAGGACTTCGGTTTCTCCGGAGACATGGGCGATCGCGATTTGCCCAATTGAGGCAGTCATGTCGTCGCTAGTGTTGGGATTGATGACGTGGAGGCGCATGGCGGGCGGTTAACGAGACAAAGGGATCATCAGATGAGGGGAGTCTAGGTTGCTGTAGTGAGAGCAACGCTTTGCCGATTCGGATTTTTGTATCTCCGGTAGCGGGCTTTGCCTGATCAGTGCGGCTTCTGGCTGCACGCATTGATGGTTTTGATTGATCCAGAAGTTATGCAGTTGAAACAAGTTTTGGGGATTTTGGATGATTTTTCGCGAGCGTAGACGCGAAAAATCATCCAACTGCGTCAGTCCTATGATCGTTTGGTTGGTTGACGCAGAGCCGCTGTTGCTTAGGTGGATAAATCGCCAAAGGCGGCGGGAATATAGTGTTGCAGGGTGAGGGAGTGGTCGGCGATCGCCACAGGTTGCCCGATCTGAATCACAGCGGCGGAAGGCAGACCAGCGGTTGATAGCTCGGTCGGGCGGCTGGGAGAAATGGGACGCGATCGCCCAGACACCAGCGCCACGTCAAACCGACAGGTCAGGTCTGCCAGGGCAGGAAATTCTGCTAAAAACAGCGCTGCGGCTTGCCACAACTTGGCTTGCTTTTGAGGCGTAATGGACAATAGCCCGCCCGCGTCCCACCCGGCGTTTCGGCGGGCTTTCACTTCCACAAACACCAGCATGGCGGCAGCACCCGGCGAGTCCGGAAGTTGAGCTACCAAATCTAGCTCGCCCCAGCGACAGCGCCATCGCTGCTGCAAAATTTGCCCGCCTTGCTGCGTTAGCCATTGCGCCACCAGCGTCTCTGCGAGCCAGCCCAGATCTGCTGTCGCCGAGGCTGCTGCTTTGGCGGCGGGCGCTGGGTCTGCGATCGAGTCGGCTGGTGGCTGGGGCGGGCGTTTTGGCATGGGTTCCGCAGAGTTGCGCGAGGATTCGGGTAGGATCAGAGGAGTTGAACCTGTTCCTGCAATCAACGTAGCTGGCTGTGTTTAGTATAGATGTGCTTGGTGGAGAGATGATGCGTGGGCTTTGTTCGCGGGTGGCGCGGGTGCTGCAAAAATTGACCCCGGCTAGGCGGCGGGTTTGGGTGCTGAGTTTGGTGGTGATCGGGGCGATCGCCCTGCTGCATCCTGCTCCTGCCCAAGCGCTCGACTACAACCGCGAAAATTTGGTCGATGCCGACTTTGCCGATCGCGACCTCACCGACTCTAGTTTTACTAAGGCAAATTTGCGCAACGCCAACCTCAGCCACACCCAGCTTCAGGGCGTTAGCTTTTTTGCCGCCAACCTGGAAAGCGCCAACCTGGAAGCCGCCAACCTGGCCTATGCCACCCTCGATTCGGCGCGGCTGGTGGAAGCAAATCTAACCAACGCCGTGCTCGAAGGCGCGTTTGCTTTTAATGCCCGGTTCGAGGGAGCCACCATCGACGGGGCAGATTTTACGGACGTGCTCCTGCGACAAGACATGCAGGATAAGCTATGTGCCGTGGCGCAGGGCACCAACCCCACCACAGGGCGCGCCACCCGCGACACGCTGAACTGCTTTTAAGCGTTTTTATCCAGGTAGCGCAAAATACATTCTCCCGCAAAAAAATCCCGCACCGATCGAGTACGGGATTCATAGATTAGTTAGCTAGCCTTCAAATCTGTGCAATGTGGCTTCCGAAGAAGCCAGGTCTGATCTATTCGCCGATGGCGATCGCAAAGGACAGCGCCCCCGCCTCCGCCTGATCTAGCTCTACCTGCACCGAGTAGGATTGCAT
>RFIF01000374.1 GCA_003695655.1 Cyanobacteria bacterium J069 | reverse complement strand
TCTTTACGTGAAATGGGATTACGTGCTACCAAAGTCTATTATTTGTTCTTGAGATACGCCCATCTCCATCCTAGCTTGGGGTTTTAAAACACTGCCTAGTGTACGTGTTTGTTTTCTCTTTACAGCAGCTAAGTAAGCGCGAATTGCATTTACTCGACCGTGACAGACTTAGCCAGGTTGCGCGGCTGGTCTACGTCTAACCCTCGACGGGCGGCAATGTGATACGCCAGGAACTGGAGCGGAATCACCGTCAGCAGCGGCGACAGCAGCTCATCCACCACGGGCACGGGCAACAGGTCGTCAAAAATCTCGGCGGCGTGGGGGTCGTGGGGTGGCATCACGCCGATCAGGCGGGCATCGCGGGCTTTGGCTTCCTGCGCGTTTGACAGGACTTTTTCGTAAACGTTACCGGGCATGGCGATCGCCACCACAGGCACCTTCTCATCCAGCAGGGCGATCGGCCCATGCTTCATTTCGCCAGCCGGATAGCCCTCCGCGTGGATGTAGCTGATTTCCTTCAGCTTCAGCGCGCCTTCCAGGGCGATCGGGAAATTAATACCGCGCCCCAAAAAGATAAAGTCCTGGGTTTCCACAAACTCGTGGGCCAGCTCCTCGATGCGTCTTTCCTGGGTTTCTAGCAGCGCTTCGAGCTGGGCGGGCAGTTGCCAGAGCTGCTTCAGCAATGCCTCTAGGCGCGTCGTGGGAACGGTCTGACGGCGATAGGCCAGATCTAGCGACAGGCAATAGAACGCCATCAGTTGGGCGACGAAGGTTTTGGTCGCTGCGACGCCGATTTCGATGCCTGCGTGGGTGTCGATGATGCTGTCTACCAGGCGCGTCAGGGTGCTTTGCAGGCGGTTGGTAATGCCTAGCAGACGTGGGCGATAGGCAGCAGACTTACCCTCGCGGCGATCTTGTTCGCTATGAATGGCGGAGAGGGTGTCTGCCGTTTCGCCCGACTGGGTGACGCCGATCAGCAGCGTGTTGGGCGTCAGCGGCGGCAGGGCATAGCGAAACTCGGAGGCATAGTGAACCTGGCTGGGCATCTGGGCCAGTTGCTCCAGCAGGTGCTTGCCGACTAGGCTAGCGTGCCAGCTTGTGCCGCAGGCGACGATGTGAATTTGCTCCAGGTCGGCGTAGAGGTCGTCGGGCAGACCCAGATTGATCGGGTTGGTGCCGCTGGCAGCCGTCCATTCGCTGTTGACGTAGGCCTCTAGGCAGGTGCGCATGACGCTGGGCTGCTCGTAGATCTCCTTCAGCATGAAGTGCTTGAAGCCCTGCTTTTCGGTGGTGAGGGAGGTGCTGGCCAGGCGGTGGGGATGCTTTTTGAGGCGATCGCCCGCAAAAGTAAACACCTCCACCCCCAGCGGCGTCAGCGTCGCCATCTCGCCATTTTCTAGGGGCACTACGGCATGGGTATAGGGCAAAATCGCGGGCACATCCGACGCACAGAAAAACTCGCCCTGACCAAACCCCAGCACCAGCGGAGCCTGCTGCCGCGCCGCCACAATTTCGTCGGCATAGTCTGCCGCCAGCACCACAATGGCAAACGCCCCCTGGAGTCGCTGCACCACGCGCCGCACGGCCTCCGTCAGCGGCGAGTAGAGCGCTTCCGCCTCGCCGCTTTGCCGCATTGCTTGCAGACACTCAGCGATCAAATTGGGAATCACCTCGGTGTCGGTTTCCGTAACAAACTCATAGCCGCGCTGCTTCAGCTCTTCGCGCAGCTCTCGATAGTTTTCGATAATGCCATTTTGCACAACCGCCACCCGGCCGGCCATGTCGAAATGGGGATGGGCGTTGTGTTCTTCGGGCTTGCCGTGGGTGGCCCAGCGGGTATGGCCAATGCCTACGATGCCTGGTAGCTCCTCGCCCTCTAGCTTGGACTGGAGGTTAAACAGTTTGCCCTTTGCCCGCACACGATGCAGCTTTCCTTCCCAGACGGTGGCAATGCCCGCCGAGTCATAACCCCGATACTCCAGCTTGCGTAGCCCTTCCAGGAGGATGCTGCTTGCTGTTTGCGTCCCGATGTAGCCCACAATTCCACACATTGCTCTCTGTCTCCTGGCTGGTATGAACCTGTTGCAGGGTTGCTAAAGCTCAGTCTAGTGTAGACGACGGGCCCTTTTGTGACTGTTGCTGCAATCTGCATCTTGCGTTGCCGCTGTGCTGCATACCCTGCTCTATTAATCATGGAGAATCATGGAGAGTGGTGGGGAATGATTTAGCGGCAGATAGCAGATATAAAACGGATACAAAGCAAATACAAAACACTTACAAAGCAGATAGGACTTACGCAGTTGGATGATTTTTCGCGGGATGAGAAAAAGAAAAATCATCCAGAATCTACAGAACTCGTTTCAACTGCGTAAGTCCTGGCAGATATAAAAAGGAGGAAGGCGATCGCCTTCCTCCTTGAGGTTGCTATGCGTAAAGGGATCGTCCTAATCTTGCAAACCTGAACGCTGCAAAACCAGGGCAAAACCAGGACAGAACTGTGAACACAACCAAACAGCCCAGACAGCAGGCTCTAGTAAGCAAGTCCCATGCTGCGGGTGGTTTCGGCACCCAGGTAAACGCGGATGCTCAGGAAGTCTGTTGGGCAAGCCGTTTCGCAGCGTTTGCAGCCGACACAATCTTCAGTGCGGGGAGAGGAGGCGATTTGTCCGGCTTTGCAGCCGTCCCAGGGAACCATCTCCAAAACGTCAGTAGGGCAAGCGCGAACGCACTGGGTGCAGCCGATGCAGGTGTCGTAAATTTTGACTGAATGCGACATGGATATAGAGGCTCCAAACGATCTAGCGACAGGGTTATATCAGAGTAATGCTGTTCGGGCGGCGACAGGGCGATCGCAAAACGCTGAATCCCTTGACCAGACCGAACCATAACCTTTTGCAGTCGAAACTAGTTTACAGCAGCGCTTTTGCCAGATTCAGAAAACCCTCGAAAAACTTCAAACAACGTAATATCCCCCGGATAAAATCAGGGCAAAACCGGTCGAAATCGGAGCTACGTATCAGAAAAGATCCACGCTCAGCAAGCCCCTGTGGACACCTGATTGCAAACCCTGATGGACATTGCCCAGGATTATTAAATTAACCTTGCCTCTCTCCCAAAAGCTAGCGACTCACTCCATAATCTACCTGGGGCATTCCCTGAAACCGTGAATTTACGTGAAATTGAACTCATTTGAAATTGAGAGGCCTAGACTATGGGTTGGCTAGATAGACTTTTTCCCGGCAGCAAGAAGCCCGCAACTGCCTCTGCATCTCCAGCGCCTGCGGATGCCAGCATTCCCCCTGAGAAGGTGGGGCTGGACGGTGCCTTTGATGAGAGCGGGCTGGCAAAGCGCGTGGCGCTAGCCTTTGACGAAGATCCTCAGTTGGATGATTTGGGTCGGCTGTGGGTGGCTCAGTTGGGTAGCAAGGTCGTGTTGAAGGGCGAAGTGCCCAGCCAGGACTTTTTGACCCGCGCTGCGTCGATCGCCAAGGGCGTGAATGGCGCAACGGATGTGGATACCAGCCAGGTCAAGGTGGGTTAAGCAGTTTGCAGACGGGCGATCGCCTGGGATTTGCGCCATCAGATCGCGCTCAAATCGTGACTCACAACACAATACCTGCTGGATAGCCTTGCTATAACCTATCTCAGACGTTCCTTTCGAGAGCGCAATATCCGGGTCGGGGTAGGTTTTGAGATGGCGATCGCCATTCAGAGTCCTGCTCCGTTTTCTTGAGGGTTTTATGAGAGTTTAGGTTTACATCACGCTAGCAAAGTTTGCAAACTGCAATAAGCAAACTGCAATAAGCAAACTGCAATAAGCAAACTGCAATAAGCAAACTGCAATAAGCAAAC
>RFIF01000373.1 GCA_003695655.1 Cyanobacteria bacterium J069 | reverse complement strand
GGCATGAGGGGTTGGGGGTCGGGGGTTGCTGTGGAGTGCGCGCCTTGTAGGTTCCAGGTGTCCGAATAGATCCGAATAGACAGGTGCGGGCCAGGCGTTTGCTACCCTCTGACCAGCCCGCCCCGCCCCGGCAGTTGCATAGACTAGGTGCAAGCAAGGGGCAGCTACCCCATGACCAGCCCCGCCCGCCCTGGCAGCCGCAGGGTAATTTGGTGTTCTGTTGAGTGAAATTCGCCCGTGCCCCAGAGGTGGCGATCGACGGGGTTGGCTGGCAGAGCGTCGGCCATCAGCGTCACTTCAGCCGGGTCGGTGCCCGCGTTGACGGCGATCAGCAGCGAATCCTGTCCCAACGTGCGTGAGAAGACGTAAAGTCCGCCCTGTGCCGCCAGGGTGCAGTAGTCGCCAGTGCGGAGAGCGGGGTGGTTGTGGCGCAGGGCGATCAGTTCCCGGTGATAGGCCAGCACCTCGCGATCCCAGTGGTTGAGATTGGGGAAGCCGCGCCGACAGTCGGGATCGCTGCCGCCGGGCAGCCCTACTTCGTCGCCATAGTAGATGCTGGGCGCACCCGGAAAGGTGAGCAGTAGCAGCGTTGCCAGTTTCACGCTGTCGCGATCGCCCTGGGCAATGGAAATCAGCCGCGCCGTGTCATGGCTATCCAGCAAATTGAGCTGCGTCAGGTGAATTTCCCAGGGATAGAGGTCGAGCAGGTCGCGAATTTTGGCAGCATAGCCTGCCGCGTCCAGCGCTGGATAGGGACGATAGGAGCGCCCTTCTACCAGGGGCAGATCAACGCGATCGCCTGCTGTAAAAGCAATCGTCGGTGCTGTAAACAGATAGTTCATCACCCCATCAAACTGGGTGCCATCCAGCCAGTGGCGGGCATCTTCCCAAATTTCGCCAACGATATAGGCTTCGGGATTGATAGCTTTGATGCGATCGCGAAACTCTTGCCAAAAGCCGGGCGCATGAATCTCATTGGGCACGTCCAGCCGCCAGCCATCAACGCCCTGCTTAATCCAGTATTCGCCGATCTGCATCAAGTATTCGCGCACGGCTGGGTTTTCGTGGTTGAACTGGGGCAGCGCCCGCAGCCCCCACCAGCTAGCGTAGTTGGCAGGCTTTTCTTCGTCATAAGGAGAGAGCGGCCAGTCGTGGATGCGGAACCAATCGACCCAGGGCGATCGCGTCCCGTTTTCCAAAATGTCGTTGAAAAAGAAAAATCCCCGACTGGCATGGTTTAACACGCCATCCAGCATAATGCGGATGCCCCGGCTATGAGCCTCCACCAGCAGCTTTTCCAGCGCCACATTGCCGCCCAACAGCGGATCGACCTGGTAATAGTCGTGAGTGTGGTAGCGGTGATTGCTGGCTGATTGAAAGACGGGCGTGAAGTAAATTGCCGTGATACCTAAATCTTGCAAATAATCAAGCTGGTCGATCACGCCCCACAGATCACCGCCTTTGTAGCCGTGAAAGGTTGGGGGGGCGTCCCAGTCTTCGAGTGTGGCGGAGCTAAACACCGGATGAGCCTCAGGGCTGCGGGCAAAGCGATCGGGAAAAATTTGATAGAAAACAGCGTGTTTGACCCATTCAGGTGTGTGAATTGACATGAGCAGTGAGAGAGGGGTTAGGAGTTGAGGATTAGGGGTTAGGGGTTGGGGATTGGGTGAATGCTCTGAGTGGCGCTCTTCTTCTGAGTTAACGCTCCTTTTCTCCGGTGGGAGAAGAGGTTAGAGAATGAGGGCGTTGAGTTTGCGGCTTCGAGGATGTCAGTGCCTTTTCGGCCCAGATTGCCGCCTTAGCAAACTGAACCTCAGCTCTCCAAATCCCTAACCCCTGAAATATGCCACAGGCTGCCGAAATCCAGCGTCTATCGGGTGGATCACTTAACGATCTGTCGCGGGGTCACTGCCGCTGGGTAAAACAATGTGGTGGCTGCCAAAATTTTGATTCAACATAGAGCAGACGATAGATAGAACAACTGTGAAGAGCAACTGTGAAGAGCAACGGTGAAGAGCAACTGTGAATATGTGACCTGGGTGGCGACATGCCTTTGTCTATGATCGCCAGCAATTCTAGGATAGGCAGATGAGCGATCGCCCATTAACCCGCAACCCCTTCAAGCCCGCCTCAAGCCCGCCTCAAGTATCACGGTGCAACGCTAGGAGACAAACCGTATGGCAACCTGGATTAAAGAAACAGATAGCGCCATTTATCTAATGGAGGGCGGCTACTATCTCGAAAAAATTTTCAAACGGCCCCGCGCCAATGGCGAAAAGGAGCTGAATATTCGCCCGATGCATGATTGGTTTAAGCGAGACGACGCACCGGGCGGCATGGTCGTAGCGGTCGGCGTGGTGGGCCCGGAACCCCAGCCCAAACCCGGCACCGGACATGAAGGCGGCGGCTCTGGCGGCATGCCAAAACCTCAGGTGACTTTTATTCCGGCGCACCCGTCTAACTATCGCGCCCGCCGCGAAGGATTTAAGATTAACGGCATCGTGTTTCACAATACGGTGGCCCCCGTGCAGAGCGCCATCAACACGTTCCAAAGCTCGACTTCGCAGGTGTCAGCCCACTACATCATCGATCGCTCTGGCGAAATTATTCAAATGGTGCAGGATGACTATTGTGCCTTTCATGCGGGCAATAAGGACGTGAACGATCGCTCAATTGGCATCGAGCATGAAGCGACGCCCACCCAAAAAGGATTTACAGCGCCCCAGGAAAAGGCCAGCATTACGCTGATTCGGTTTTTAATGGATGCCTACGCGATCCCCAAAACCAACATTTTGGCGCATCGCAGCGTGCGGGCGACCCAGTGCCCCAGCCTGATCTTTGGCACCGATCCAGAGTTTCAGCAGTGGGTGACG